>JAGDXR010000024.1 GCA_023261745.1 Thermoplasmata archaeon
GTACATAATTGGAATTTCCACAATTTTATCATCATTTTCGACCAGTGTTGAATATATACTTCTATCAAGATTTTTTGTTGGTGTAGGAGCGGCCATGTTTTTTTCTCCCGGTTTGGCGATAATCAAATATTATGCCGATGAAAAATCCATGAAAAAACTTGTTGGCCTTTACAATTCATTTTTTAATTTTGGTGCAGGTTTTTCAGTAATCTTCTTCAGTTATTATTCACAGATCTATGGATGGAGATCCTCATTATTTCTTAGTGGCATTCTCGCTCTTTTAATAGGAATAATTGATCATGTAACACTTGATAATTTCGGATTTAAGAATAAAATAGATTTAAAACCTATTTTAAACAGAAATGTTATTATATTGGGGATAGCGCTTGGTGGGTTCTGGGGTGCACAGTTTACCACAGCCCAGATACTTACCTACTTCTTAGAAACTTCAAAAAATTATAACTTTGTTTTATCAGGTTTATCCTCAACAGTTATTTTAATTGCGGGAATTTTTGGAGGTTTTATAAACCCTTATCTTTCAAATTCTAAAAATCTAAATAGGAATATTATCATATTAACAGTCCTTGTTTCTCTTTTCATAGTCATTATACCTTATCTTCCATTGTATATCATCTATCCTGATGCATTTTTAATTGGGTTTATTTCAGCGGCGGATTTCTCATTAGCATATTACATAATTTCTAACAGGAGTGATATATCCGTAAATTCGCTATCCCTTGCCCTAGGTACATTGAACTCCTTACAAATTTTAATAGGAGCACCCTCATCGCTGCTATTTTCATTTATTTTTAAATTCAGCATCAATATGGCCTTTGTATTTTTAGGATTTTACTGCGCAATATTTTTATTAATCTTTTTAGTTGAAATAAGAAAATGTTAAATACTTTAAGATAGATAAATTATTTGATATGAAGGTACTATTAAAATCGTCAGATAAAGGGGTATCCTCCATACTGGGGTCTCTTTTGGTTGTAGTTATAACTATAGTAATATTTGCTGCAGCATTTACTTACATTCAGGGGTTGATACCATCAATTTCACCATCATTTCAGTCTAATTTCAGGGTTCAGGTAATCTATCAGACCGCATCTGGAAACGGACCCTTTAAATTAAATATAACAAACCTATACGGCGAAAATCTGCCTACCAATTTCATCCAGTTCAATATAGTTGTCATAAATGGAAATAATGTTATTTCTAAGTCCCACATGCTGTTTGAATTACTGAAGAAAAATTTCTTTGATGTGGGAACAAATTTGACCTATGATTCTTCAATGGATGGTATTTCAGTTCCGGTCTCCTATGCTTCAAAAACAATTGTTCTGATAAGTTTTGTAGATATAAGATCCCATAATACACTGTGGTATTCACAGATTTCTGGTCTATATGCTGCAAATTCACTTAAAATGGAATCACTGAGTCCAGTAAATGTAACTGTTGGGGCACCGATTACTCTTTATGCGATAGTGTCTGGAGGTGATCCACCATATACATATTCATGGAGTTATTCTGGGCCGGGACAGGCATGGATAACTGAACCAAATAATCAGACGACATTATTTTATCCATCCGTTCCTGGCATATACACAATCTCATTATCCATTACCGATAGTTTCAATGCAACTGATTCATCAGACGGTTGTGGATCAATATCATACGGTGGGGGTACGGTATCCGGCAATACAATATCCGTATCAAGGACCGTAAATGTTACCCAGAGCACCGGAAATACTGTAATTCCTTACATTATAAAATTATCAAGCAACCTAAAGATTAAAAATATACATGTTACTAAATATTATACGGATCCGAATGGTAATGTGGAGGTTAATTATTCTGCATCATATCCTACATTGAGTGTATCCTGTCAGCCAAATGCATCATTGCCATCAGCAGCATGGGATACTCAGTATAACGCAAATGCTGTTGGATATGTCTGGTATCTTGGTGGTGCAGAAATCCCAGGATCTGAGGGCCTCAGTTCTATTAATTTTCAACCTTCATTTTCAGCTGCCAACTTAACAGTTTATAACATCACCGTATATTATGTATATGCAATATTTGAAACCGTGACGATAGTCAACGCTGATGGTACTACATCACAGTATACATCATTTGTGGGATATGAATATGTATATGTGGATACTTTCATTTTAAATGTTTATCCTGCGTTGAATGCGACCATAGGTGAAAGACCCGCACAGGTTGGACTTGTAAATACGACATTCTATGTAACTTTCAGCCAGCCTTTACAGAATGCAAATGTCACATTATCAATTCCTCAGCTCTACGTTAATTCCATGGCCATGTATCCTGTTTCAGGTAGTCAGGGTTTCACTTACTACACATCTGTATTTTTACCTTATACACAGACAGGGCAGTTAACAGGATATGTCCAGGTATACATAAATGTATCAGAACCATCAGGATCCTATCAGTTCAGCCAACCTATATATTATGTTTTAAAAACATAAATCATTTTAAACCTTAACTCTTTATTTTTACGTAATAATTCTAGATTTATTGATAACTTTTGAACCAACTCTTTTGCATTCTTCGGGATTTTTCCTAAAATTTCACTATCTTTATATCTGTAAATCTTGATTCTGGATAATATTAAC
>JAGDXR010000037.1 GCA_023261745.1 Thermoplasmata archaeon
TAGCAATAGTAGCAGGGATATTTTTCATTATGAGAGGCAAGAAAAAGCAAGGACCAAAAGAATGGAAACAACCACCTAAACAGCCACCTCAACAATAAAATCTTTTATTTATAATTTTCATACTTTTTATAAATTTTACAAATTAAGTTTAAATACAATGTTTGTTGAATAGTATTATACCTCTATACCACAATACCGTCATACCGTAATACCATTATACTGCTATACTATTATACCGATCACTGTAATTCTGTGAACCGTATAGGTAAAAAGTTTTACCTAAACGAAAGCAATAAAATTATTTTACCTGTTCTTTGAACATACTATGTATGAAATAATCTCAAAAAAAAAGAGATAAAAATATTTTTGAAATTCATGTCAATGACACCCCCTCTTTTAATGAATATAATACATATAATGCATTTTATGTGAAGTAAGATCCTTCAATAAATTACGCTGTTTTTCTGTCCTGAGATAGCATTTGTAATAAGATACGAACTGGTCCTTGTTCGCTTGAGAAACTCCTTGTAAGCGATGTTGGTCTGCTCATCCGCTACAGCGTTCTGTTCACGCGGGATCCAGCGGATCTCGATATTGCTGAATTTCTTTTCTAGGGACTTCGCCTTCTCGTAAAGCGGTATAATTCTCGGGCTGTTCACCTGATAAACATTATTCATCTGGTTCACAACAAGAAGGGAATCGCCAAATATATGAACATCCCTTAAAACATTCATGGAAAGCAGGTGTTCCATGGCCTTGATCAAGCCCGTGTACTCGGCCAGGTTGTTCGTAGTGTACTGGTTGAACATCACGGCTCCGAGGACACCGTGATCCCGTATTACCGTATTCCCGTCGTATATGATGTAGCCCCAGCAGGCAACACTGCCGGGGTTCACGGGCTCGTCAGGCTGTCGAAGTGCACGGTCACCATTTAAAACACCCGCTGGGCATTCACGGAATTCAGCTTTTCATCAAAACCCGAACGGACTTCGGGCGGGAGCACGTGCAGGAACTCCTTCCAGATGCCATAGTTTTTTGCAATGAAGATCATAATTGTGTTCTTTTCTTCTTCCGAGACAGATTTGAGAACGGAAAACACATCGGAATTGAATTTTAAAAAATCCTTGAAAAATAAATTGAGGTTCTCTGCTGTAGAGCGCTCCGGGTCAGGGATGGACGGGGCAAAGCGGACTTCACCAAGCCCTGTCAACGAACAGTTCTGTGAAAACATCTGCAACCGATCGGTAAATTCTTGCACGCCAAGTGTATTTGCCTTTTGCAAAATCGTAAATTCGGAACAGGACCGGGACGGCATAGCGGATTTTCTCCGGGTCTTTATCGCTCACGCTCATACCGAGGCTGTTCCTGCCCACGAGGCCGACAAAAATTCTGTATTCCAGGCTCACTTGCCTATCTTCCATGGTGATTTATGACACCGGAGGGATATAATAAATATTTCTCATAAAAAAATTATTTTAATATTTATAAGAATAAATTTTATAAAAGCGCCCGAGCCGGGAGTTATAATAAAAGTTAAAATCCTATCTAATATATGTAATAAAATCCCTACTCAAATTTTAATTTAATTTTTCTATAATGCTATCTGTTATCAATTTTGATTTATTAGTTGCACTCTCTATAGCTCTCATAAATGCCGTTCTTATTCCTGAATCTTCGAGCTCGTATATTCCATCAATGGTAACACCTGATGGTGTTATTACCAATTCTTTTAAAATGGAAGGATGGTCTCCACTTTCACTCACCAATTTAGCTGTACCTAATACTGTTTCATAAGACGCTTTAAGCGCAAGGTCTCTGGGCAAACCTACTTTTAAACCGGCATACATCATTGCTTCTATAACTGTAAGAATATATGCTGGACAGCTACCGCTTACTGCGGTAAGAGCATCCATATATCTTTCCTCCACTTCCTCTATTTCACCAAAGCTTGATAATATTTCAAGTACAATTTTCTTTTTCTCCTTTGGAAAATCTTTTTCGAAAGAATATACGGTAAATCCACCTCCTACTCTGGCAGCAATGTTAGTCATAGCTCTTACAAAAAATGAATTTGGTGAAAATTTTTTTATTACTTGAATAGGCAAGGCAGCAGCCAATGATATTATTATCTTACCTTCTAGCTCTTTAGACATTCTTTTTATTTCTTCTGCAGTATCCATAGGTTTCAATGAAAATAAAATTATTTCAGAAGAATTTACTGCTTCAAAATTATTTGATGTAATTTTTATTCCAATGGTTTCTAGATCTTTTATCTTATCTTTATTTCTTCTTGTTGCAATTACATGAAAATTTTTATTCAATGCCACCGCAACTGCACTTCCAATCGTACCTGCTCCAATTACAGAGATTGTTTCTTCCATAGTATTTTATAAGATAAGCATATTAATAAATTTTCGTGAGTTTTCAATATTGTAAAGTATTAAATGGTTTTTTCTTAAATACCTGAGTTTTTCTTAATTTTTATTCATTATGTTTTAAGAATTGCATAGGATTG
>JAGDXR010000038.1 GCA_023261745.1 Thermoplasmata archaeon
TTAAAGGTCACAGTCAGCCGATCGTTTCGGTTCGATGAACCTCCACCCACGGGTGGAGCAGGAGACCAGCAACAGGCTCCGAAGCTTTAACGAGGAGTAACCGACAGACCATATACATTCGGGAATCAATCCATGATTTCACAAGAAAATTCAAAAAGATTATTATCAAGATTAATTTTAAAATAATCATGGATTATACGGGTTCATCCGGGCTCAAAGTTACTCTCATTGCGTATTCAAGGTTAAATTATGAATTCAAAGGTAATGTATCTGAGGTTGATAGACTCGTGGCCCAATGTGGCTCCATTTCACATTCAAAAAATTTCAAGGAACTTGATGATGCCAAGGTAGAGCATCTTATAAACTTATTAAAAAGTTTAGGTCATGAATCTGTATTTGAACATGCATCCTTCACATTCCTGATAGAAGGGATATCAAGAGTTTGTTCACACCAGCTTGTTAGGCACAGGATAGCCTCCTTTACGCAGCAGAGCCAGAGATATGTACCTATAGAACCCGAGTTCATCATACCTGAAAGTATAAAAAATTCTGAATTTTATGATGAATTTTTAAATATTCTAAATCTGTCAAGAGAACTTTATAAAAAGATGATTTCAAAAAGAATAAACAAGGAAGATGCCAGGTTTGTTCTACCCCAGGCGGTTGAAACTAAGATCATGGTGACAATGAATGGAAGAGAACTGAGACATTTCATATTAATGAGGGCTGAAAAGGATGCACAGTGGGAAATTAGAAATCTTGCAATAGAAATGCTTAAGGAGGCATACAGGGTATCTCCAATACTTTTTGGTGATCTCTATAAAAAGTATATTGAAAATAAACAATGAATAGAAAAGAATATAAAAAAAGATAACTATAATCAAACATGGTCCTGGATGAATACCTGAATCGATATCCAAAACTTGTTGAGAATTATCTTAAAGACTTTTTTGAATCAAAGAGGAAAGAACTGAATGATTCTTACATTCTGGATGTTTTTGATGCAATTTATGAATATACCATGAGAGGAGGTAAAAGATTAAGGCCTCTTTTAATGATTGTTGGTTATAAATTATATGGCGGTAGAAATGAAGATGAGATAATTAAGGCATCTGCAAGTATAGAAATTGTTCAGTCATATTTGCTGATACATGATGACATAATGGATAATTCTGATCTCAGACGGGGCAAGCCCACACTTCACAGGATTTTTCAGAAGAATTACATGGATGATAGAACAGGAGAAAATCTTGCCATAATAGCCGGAGATCTTGCGAGCATGTATGCTTATGAAATCTTTGAAAATCTTGATATTCCTGCTGATAAAAAATTAAAGGCCATTCTGAAAATGACGAAAATAATTGAGGACACTGGATACGGCCAGATACTCGATGTTGTTTCATCCATAAGGAAAAATTTTGGTGAGGATGACCTGTTTATGATTCATAAATATAAGACGGCCAAGTATACGATTGAAGGACCAATGATCATGGGTGCAATTCTGGCAGGATCGGAAAATTTTGATATGATTACAAATTATGCGATACCTGTTGGCATAGCCTTTCAGCTGCAGGATGATATTCTCGGTCTTTTTGGAGACGAAAAGGAAATTGGTAAACCCGTGACATCTGATCTGGAGGAGGGGAAAAAGACACTTCTTGTGTTAAAGGCCATGGAAAACCCGAAATTCAGGAACACGGTTGAAAAATATATGGGCAAGAAAAATATCACAATGGATGAATTAAATGAGGTGAGAAATGCTGTAAAGGAGAGTGGGTCTCTTGAATATTCATATAAAAAACTTTATGACCTTGTAAAGGGTGCACAGAATGCAATAATGCCCATTGACACAGAAGAAAAGCAATTCCTCTATGAATTTGCAGAATATGTAATAAAGAGAAGATACTGATCAAGAAAAAATTATGCGTTTGGAAAGGTAGGGGTTTTCATTCAGATCTCTGTAAGGAAATCCTGAAATCCTTTCTCTTATATTTTTTATGAGATCCTCAACTGTTATCTCATAATTTGCATTTCCAGACCTTTCTCTTACTGTCAATTTATTGGATGATATTTCCTTATCCCCTATAACAGTTATGTACGGAATCCAGTCCATCTCAGCTTCCCTTATTTTCTTGGATAATGAGATTTCCCTGTCATCAATGTCCACCCTTATTGAACTGTTTTTTATTTTATCCATGATCTTTTCCGAAAATTCAAGATGGTTTTTATCTACAGGTATTATTCTAACCATTGTTGGACTGAGCCATATGGGAAACATGGGTTTCATGCCTTTCTGTTTATCCTTTTCCGCCTTTTCAAGAATTGCATATATTATCCTTTCAACGGCCCCACTTGGTGAACAGTGAAGTATTAAAGGATTAACCCTTTCATTTCTGGCATTGATATAGGTTATATTGAACCTCTTTGAATTGTCTACATCTATTTGAACAGTGCTGAGTGCAGCAGCCTTTTTAGTATTATCAACGAAATTGAATTCAAATTTAAGAATGAAATAAAAGAACTTTTCTTCCCATATTTGTATCAAGACGGGTTTTTTAATCATCTTCTGAAGGTCATTTATGAATTCTTTATTGTTTTCATAGAATTCTCTGGTAAACCTGATCGCAACTTCATAATCCTCTGTACTCAATCCAAAATCTTTAAGAACATCGATGGAAAGCATGTATTGTTTTAAAAATTCATCCTTTGCATTTTCCATATCTGTTACAAAAGTATGCATATCCGGCATCGTGAATGCCCTTAATCTTCTCAATCCCACCAGTTCCCCATGCTTTTCCCTCCTGAATGAATATCGTGTGAGTTCATACAATTTCAAAGGTAACTGTCTGTAAGAAATTGTCGCATCCTTTGCTATCAGGAACTGTCCAAAACATGCTGAAAATCTGAGGAAGAATCTGTCTTCACCAGAAAGAACTGTATATTGCCTGGCAGGAAATCTTTCAAGATAACTTTTCAATGCCGGGTGGTTGTAATCATACATTATCGGTGTTTCCACTTCCTGAGCACCATAATTTAAAACCCTGCTGGTTATATAATTTTCAATTAAATTTTTAATCAATTTGCCTTTTGGATAATATCTCAAATTTCCTGCATCACTTCCTTCTTCATAACCTGCAATTTCAAGAGTTTTCATATATTTAACATGCGGTGGTGTTTCTTGCACAGCTCTTGTACCTTTGATCTCATATTCAACAAATGTTTTCAAATTGTCATATCCTGTATAATCAAATTTCTCAACATCATTTAATATTCCATCTATCAATATATACCATGAAGTTTTAAGTTTATTTTCATTTCTTAAAGCCTCAGTTTCCTCGTTTTCTGTAATTGTTTTGGATAATTCTGATAGTGGGTGTCCCTTGCAGGAAATCTTGAAACTCTTATACCATCCAAATGGAGAAGTATGCATTTCATATCCCAATTCCCTTACCCTTTTCCTCAATTTATTCAGAATGTTTATGGCCTGTTCAGAATTCGCAAGATCTGAACTGAGATGGGCATATGGATAAATGAAGATTTTGTTTGCCTTTATCTGTTTTGCAACGTTATCGATCTCTTCTGCAGCGTTTTCAGCAGTATTCATTTTATCATTTCTTTCAACTGAAACAAAAACAACCAGTACATCTTCAACCCTTTCAGATTCAGATTCTATGTTTTCCGCAATATCTGTGGCCTTTTCCCTTACGTTATACTCAATGAAATCGGAATGTATGAAGAGTAATCTCATGAAAAAAATGATAATATCTAATAATAAAAATTTATTGTTTCATTTCTAAAATAAATTATCAGATTCCAGAATAAAAATATTGAATAAAAAGAATAATGAAAATATTTTTAAATTCTAATAATATACAAAACTGATTTTCATGGATAATACGAAATTCAGCAATAAAAAAACTACTGCAGAAATTGAATTGGAGATATTAAAAGGATGGAAAGAAAAAGAAATCTATAAAAAAAGGAATGAGATGAACAGGGAAGGTAAAAAATTCACATTTCTGGAAGGCCCGCCCACGGCCAATGGACAGCCACATCTCGGTCATGCCCTGACAAGATCAATCAAGGATCTTGTTCTCCGTTATCACATGTTAAGGGGTGAAAATATATTTCCCGGAATAGCAGGATGGGATTGCCATGGATTGCCTGTAGAACTGGAAGTTGAAAAACATCTTAAGATAAATTCAAAAAAGGAAATTGAAAAATTTGGAATAAGGGAGTTCAACATGCTATGTAAGGAATCCGTATTTAAATACAAAAAAGAATGGGAGGAAATGTCGGAAAGGATAGGATTCTGGATAGATTTTGATGATGCATATAAAACTATGGATGATTCCTATATAGAAAGTGTTTGGTGGGCAATTTCAAAAATATGGAATATGAAAATGCTTGAAAAAAGCTTTAAGATTGTTCCTTACTGTCCGAGATGCGGAACACCTCTGTCGAGTCATGAAGTAGCCCAGGGGTACAAGGAAACGGAAGATCCATCCATTTTTGTAAAATTCAAGGTTAAGGATGAAGATTCATTTTTTGTGGTCTGGACTACAACACCATGGACTCTTCCAAGCAACATGTTTCTCGCAGTAAATAAAAATGTAATTTACTGCCAGGTAGAATTTCAGGGAGAAAAATATTATATTGCTAAGGAAAGGATAAAGGATGTAATGGGAAGTGCAAAAATAATACGAGAGTTTAAAGGGGAAGAACTTCTTAACAAGAGGTATGAAAGACCGATTGACACCATAAAAATTGACCAGGATGTATTTTTCGTTGTACATGGGGATTTTGTATCCACTGGGGATGGTACTGGAATTGTCCATATAGCCCCAGCATTTGGAGCAGATGATTTTGAAATTGGAAGAAAGTACAATGTTAAAATTGTGAATCCTGTTGATAGAGAAGGAAGGTTTATTGAAGGAATATGGAATGGAAAATTTGTAAAGGACGCAGACAGAGAGATAATAAAATATCTCAAGGAAAAAAAATTATTATTCAGGAATGAGAGGATCAGACATACATATCCTTTTTGCTGGAGATGCGGTACGCCTTTACTTTATTATCCACTCGATACATGGTATATCAAAATATCAAATTTCAGGGATAATTTGAAGGAGAATAATGAAAAGATAAACTGGATTCCGGAGAACATCAAACACGGAAGATTTGGAAATTTTCTTGATGAAGCAAAAGACTGGGCCTTAAGCAGGGATAGATACTGGGGAACACCTCTTAATATCTGGTCATGTAAAAATAATCACTATTTTGTTCCTTCATCATTTGATGAACTGTTCAAGAATTCAACATTTATTCCTGAATATTTTGAACCACACAGGCCATGGGTGGATGAGATTGAGGTAAAATGTCCGGTTTGCGGAGAAAAAATGGTCAGGGAACCTTATGTGATAGATGTATGGTTTGATTCAGGAAGTGCACCATTTGCACAGTTCCATTATCCAATGGAAAATGAAAATATCATTGATGATTACATACCAGTCTGTTTCATAAGTGAGGCCATGGATCAGACCAGGGGATGGTTCTATACGCTTCATACTATTACCAGTTTACTTTTCAATAAGAATGCATATTCCAATGTTATTACCCTAGGTTTTGTTTTAAATGAAAAAGGGGAAAAGATGAGCAAGAGCAAGGGAGATGCAGTTGATCCTGTACCATACATGAATGAGGTTGGTGCTGATTCTCTCAGGTTATATTTTTACAGCGTACCACCATGGAAGGACAGGAGGGTATCAATAAATCTCATAAGGGAATACAAGTCAAAAACAATAGATACTCTTCTAAATTCATACATATTTTACAGAAATAACGCCATTATAGACAACTTCAAATTTGACGGATTGAAAATATCAAATGAAATCGATTACTGGATTATCTCAAGGCTGAATTCAACGGTAAGATGCATATCCAAAAATATGGATAATTATCAGATACACAGATCCACAGAATGTATAGAAAGATTCCTCTGGGAACTCAGCAACTGGTATATCCGGAGATCAAGAAGAAGATTCTGGTCTGAAAAAATTGACGAGGATAAATTATCTGCATACAGGACCATGTATTATGTATTTGAAGTATTCTTAAGAGCTACGGCACCTTTTATTCCATTTCTTACCGATTATATATACACTGACCTTACGGGTGAAGAAAGTGTGCATCTAAAAAATTTTCCGGAATCTGATATAAGTTTAATAAATGAGGATCTTGAAAACCGCATGGAGAGGGTCATTGATATTATAGAGGCTGGAAGAAGGGCCAGGCAGGAGATGAATATCAAGACCAGGCAGCCTCTGGAAAATATGATAATTATTTCAGGGGATGATAAAGTAAGGAATATTTCACAAAGATATGAGGATATTATCAGGGATGAACTGAATGTTAAAAATATTATAATAGAGGAAGATGAAGATGGATACATCACCAGGGAAATAAAGCTCAATCCCACGATTGCAGGGCCAATACTGAAGAATGAAATGAAAAGGATATCAGAATTGCTGAAAAATCAAGACGAAAAAATTGAAGAAAGTATTAAAAATAAAAAACCATTAATTATAGAAAATTTTGAAATTCCTTTAGAGGCAATTATAATAATAAAAACTCCTGTTAATGGATATCATCTTGTTACCGGCAGGAATTTTGATATTCTAATATCAAAAGAGATCAAAAGGGATCTTCTTCTAGAAGGGATTGCAAGGGATGTTGTGAGGCGGATACAGCTCATGAGGAAGGAGCTTAATCTGGATTATGCCGATAAAATATTGTTGGTCATAAAATCTGATGATCCAGATATCAATGATTCGATAAACAGAATGAAAAACTATATAGAGAATGAAACCCTTTCACATTTAATCCAGGATATTGAAAATGGATATTCCAAGGAGTGGGAAATCGATGGAAAAAATGTTTTGATAATTATAAAGAAGGTGAATAAATGATGAATAAGAATGATATAAATACAATAATCACACTCTATGGAATATCATTGATTTTTATTCTTCTGAGTTACTTTTTCTATACGGACATTTTCATGCTCTTTCCTTTCATAGCCGTTTATGTGCTATACAGGAAGAAATACCAGAATTTCAAGAAATGGGTACTTCTTGGATCCATTGCAATAATTCTCATGTCTTTAACTATCTGGGCATTCTATCCCGTGAACTACAACGAAATATATCATGATCTATCAAGTCCTTCATATGTTGGAAATCAGTCGCTCATTCAGAATTTTACATACGTTACGGTTAACAACCAATTTTACGATATTTTCATAAAATCAAATAAAAATCTGACATACAATATTTCCATTGTGGAATATCTTACAAATGGTTCAAATAAATATATCCTTAATACTTCGGGTATATCAAAATTCAATCAGAGTTACTATTACATAAATTTGCATTTAAATGTATCAGGTTTTTATAAGGATATATATCTGACCAATATTTCATTAAAGAATGGAACAAATAAACTGACGATATATATTTTTGAGCCCGTCCTGTATACAAAACAGCAGTTCGAGTCCGTACTGCAGAATTATACAATCTCAATGACAATGTCAATATTTCTTTATATTATGATATTTTCAGAATTTCTTTTCATCCTGATAGGTTTTGGAATTTACATGCTGCTTAAAGGTAGAAAGGTAATATCGGAGATGACTCAGAACCAGCAGAATTCAAAGCCTCCTTAACTCATTTTTAATGTATTTTAACATCTCATTTATATTTATAGAATCCAATATATATTTCAAATCATTTTTGTTTATTCCTTTTATAATATATGATATAAAAACAAATACAATGTATGTTAAAATGAAATATATTATCAGGAAATACCAGTTCCTTGCAGGGAGATTGAATATAATTATAAGATATAAAATCATTCCAGTTAATATGCCTGAAACAATCTGTTTAATAACAACAGTATTAACAAAATTTTTAATGTATTTTGAAACAAGTTTTCTATAAACAGTTGATCCGACTGCGGATGTGATGAATATTGATAAAGCAAGACCCGTTGTGCCCAGCCCCAACATCTTTATACCAAAGAAATTTTTTGGAATTGTTATTATATCCATAACAATAAGTGAAATGCTTATAAAAATCTGAATTTTCATGATATTCTTTGGTTTATTTATTGCATTGAAATGAGTTAAGTATGGTATGTTTATTGCATTAACATAGGCATTTATACTCAGTATAATCAGAACTGAGCTGAATTGAATAAGTGAAGAAGTCCACAGGTTTAAAATTTCAGGTGAAAAAATAATAAAAAAGATAACCATCGGAAGGATGGCTATGGAAATAAATTTTTCAAATTCTAGCATAAGCCATGAATATTTTTTAATATCTTCATTTTTATAAGAGGAAGATAGATTCGGTAAAATGAATGATGAAAGTGAATTTGTGGTGGAATTTACGAAAACAATAATATTGGATATTGAAATATACGCACCGAGAAATATAGGACCCCAGTAATACTGTAGGATTAAATTTGAAGAATATATTGAAACCGTTGCAAATATCGAAGTTATTGACACAGGTACTGCAAACCTGAAATATGTTTTATAATCTTCCCTTTCAGGCTTTACGAATTTCCAATCCTTTGCATATATTGAATATAAAAATACATAGAGTATGTAACTCAGAACAAGAATAAATGCAAGGGTCATTGAAAATGAGTTTTTATTGTATAAATTACGCGCAATAAAATAACTTGTCAAAATGTATAGTATATTCCTGAATGTTGCCTCAATTATTCTAGGTACAGAAATTATTGCTGCCTTTGAAAGGGCGTTGAATGTTGCCTGATAAAACATTACCAGTGATTGCATTATGTAATAGAAAATGATCAAAATTATTGTGTAATATTCATATGGTGATGAAAGATTCCTGCCCGTTATGAATTTGATGAAGAATATCGATGATATGGAAACGGCCGTGAAAATAAAAATAAGGATCAATTTAACCGTAAAATAAACGGATATTCCTTTCCAGGGATCGAAACCTTCCGAAATCTTTTTTATATGTGCTGTTGAAAAACCCATATCCAGAATGAAAGAAAATACACCGAGGTATGAGATTGCAAATTGCAGAATTCCATAACTTTCAAGGCCAGAATATCTCAATATAAAAAACAGGCCAACATATCCAACAATTCCAGTCAAAACGTTCTGTATGACCATCAGGAGAGATTTCCGACCTAACATTTGATACACCTTTAAGGATAAATGAAACAATATAAAGAAATATTAATATCCTTTTGTATAGATTTTAAAAAACTATCTCCATGATATCTATTTCCTTGAAATTTTTTATTAAAAATAGATTTTTTAGTTTATACCGAAATACAGATAATCAATAAAATCCATCTGAAATTTTCATCAGAAAAAATAATATAGATTTATTAAAATAAACCGAAATATGGCCTTTTATTACAGAAAATTTAATCCATCTAATTTAAATGAAGTTGCGGAAATAGCCAGAAAAAATTTAACTGAAAGGTATTCAGATGAAATTTTTTTGTCCATATACAGAAGATGGCCTGAAGGATTTATCTTGGCTGAGGATTCAGGAAAAATTGTGGGTTTTATATCGGGTTCAATTGAGAATCTGTGGACCGCAAGGATACTAATGTTGGCTGTCGAAGAGAGATACAGAAATGCTGGTATTGGATCAGCATTGTTAGATATGTTTGAAAGGGAGGCAAGAAAAAAAAATGTAACGAATATTAGGCTGGAAGTGAGAACAGATAATTCAAATGCCATAAAGTTTTATCAAAAAAGAAAATACATAATTTCCGATATTTTACCAAGATATTATTCCACCGGTGATGATGCATATTTAATGATAAAAATTTTGGAATAAAAATTTAAAAAACATTTATCTTGTCTTCCATAATCTCATCCTGCAGTTTAGTTATTGAAGATAGATGTTTATCTGCGATTTCCTTGAATGTCCTCTCATATTTTCTAATATCCACTCCTTCTGCAGGAATCACCTGGATATTGGCAACATGCGGATCATCTATTCTTCTTCCAATCTGGCTTACAATTCTAACATGAACTTCCTTTATATCATTCTCAGCTTCTTTATAAATATTATCTGCAATCCTGAATGATAGTATGTTATAAAGTTTACCAACATGAGTTACCGGATTTTTGCCTGCAGCAGCTTCCATGCTCATTGGTCTGTATGGTGTAATCAAACCATTGACCCTGTTACCTCTGCCAACAGAACCGTCATCCCCATTTTCAAATGACAGACCAGTTACGGTCAAATAGAAAACATCCGAATCTGGAATATCGGCTGTATTTATCTGAATATTGACCTTTTTATCCGTGAATTTTGCCGCATTGTCTAAGAGTTTTTCTTTAAGTTCTTCCTTTATATTCATATAATGGGATTTATCTGGTATATATTTATCCACAAATGCCTGCGCTATTGTCAGATTGATTACATCATCCTGCCTCATTCCCATAACCTTGACATCTTCTCCGATTTCCGGATATCTTTCCCTCAGATATCCATTTATGTATTTTTCAGTTTCATATACCAATTTTTCCGTTTCGGTGAATGGTGCAAAACCTACACCGAATGATGTATCATTGGCCAGTAATTTTGAAGGATCGTACACTGCCCTGAGATCCTGTGAACCCTGGCCGATTTTTACATCTATTATTACATCCTCTTCAACGTTCAGATTTCTGAAATTCTTTTTTAGATAATCTCTGGCTGCACTCAGGGCAATGGTTCTGTATGGTATCCTCTCTTCATGCCCATTATTATTTACCTTTGTTGTTGCTCTGCCAACAAGAAGGATGTAAATTGGGTCCAGTACATTCCCTCCTCCAAATTTTGGAGCGGCCTGTCCTCCAACGACCTGTGTTTCATCCGTGTTATGGTGGAGTATAGTTCCATAATGGCTCTTGTAATATCTGCTCAGAGCCCTGCTAACAGATTCAGCTAGGCCATCAGCGACACTGTCTGGATGCCCTAAACCTTTCCTTTCAACGATCTCTACTTTTCTGTCTATTACCGCTAGTGATTGTAAATTCTCTACAACAATATTTCTCTGCATTTAATTTCACCTACATCTCTGTATACCAAATAAATATTAAATGTTTTGTAATCTAATATTACCATTAGTAATAATATTTTTAACTTATTTTGAATATTAAACGAAAAAAATAAATAGAATGTATACATATATGATTTGTCAGACAAAATATGAAAAAGGTGTTATAAATGTCTGATGATGAAAAGAATGAATTCAGAATTACGGTAAGACTTGATAAGGATCTATATGATGCATTAAATAGGCTGGTTGAAGAGGGAGGAATAAAAAGTATTTCTGAACTTGTTAGATCTGCACTTTTAGAATATATAGATGAACATATGAAATCTGAAAATAAAAATTATATTATTACAAAAATAAAATTAACAAAAATTGAACTTGAAAAGATAAGGGAGATTATAGAAAACGGTGAATTTATAGATGAACAAGAGGTTATAAGGAATGCAATAAGAAGGTATTTGGAAACCATGGAACAGAATAAAAAGTAATGTTGAAATGAGTGTTGGTGTTATTGGTGGTGGTTTTTCCGGTCTTTATTATGGAAATCTTGACAGTAATTCCATCATATACGAGGAACATCCCAGCGTATATTTTAATGAACACTGTACAGGTCTTGTGACATATGATGTTGTCAATAAATTTAAACCTGTAGTTTTCAATGAAATTTACGGTGCATATATAAATATAAGAGATACTGGAATTCTTGTTAAAAAAGATTATCCTGTTGCTTTTGTTATAGATAGAAAAAAACTTGAAGAAAATATGTATCAAAAAATTGAGTCAAGGGTTCATTTAAATAATAGAATAAAAAAGATTTATAGAAATAATAAAAAATATGTAATAGAAGGAGAAAGAATAAAAAGTGAACATGAAAAAATAATAATTGCTGATGGCCCCAGATCTTCATTCAGAAATCTGGTATATGATTATAAATTTAAAAATTTAACAGCAATCCAGGCCGAAATTGAATATGAAATAGAAAAAGAATATGTAACAATATATCTTGACGAAATATATTCCAAGGGATTTTTTGCATGGGCTGTACCAAGAAAGTATGATGTTCTTGTTGGTCTAGCTACATATGATGGAAATGTTAAAAATAGATTATTTAACCTTATAAATAGAAAATTTCCAAATGCAAAATTGAACAAAATTTATGGTGGACTAATTCCAATTGGGTATCCCATAAAGGTTGAAAAAAGTAATATTTATCTAACGGGTGATGCCGGATATTTTAACAAGGCAACATCTGGAGGTGGTTTATATTATGGGGGAATATCTGCAGAACTGATATACAAAAGCATAAATGAAAACAGAAATTATGATGAACTGGCAAAACCATATAAAAGGGAGTTGATGTATGATTATTACATTCATAGAATTTATTCCAATATAGGAGAAAATATAAAATACAAATTTCTAAAAAAAATTTCAAATAATGGAATAATCGATTACATTAATAAATATGGGGATATAGACAGGCCATTTCTACTGCTAAAATATCTATTATATAACCCAGAAATTATGATAAAATTCATCTTCTAAATTATAGAAAAGTTAGGGGTTTGGGGAAAGCAGTAAAACTCTGACCTTCAGGGAGGAGATACACGGACTTCCCCCAAAGGAAAGATTTGTTAATATGTTTTCTATCATATTAAGTAATGTTCAGGACTATTAAACTGAAGCTTCCGTATGACAGATCGTTCATTGAGACAGCAAAGCAATTCAGGGAAACTACGCAGATATTTCTGGACTACGGTTTTAAGAATAAAATATTCAATAAACCGAATCAATAAATGGAGATACAAAATGGTTAGGGAAAGGATACTCACACAACAATCTGCACTGGTTCAGACGGCTATGGATCTGTCATCTGAAGCATTGAAAGCAAAAAAGTCGAAGAAAATAAATAAAAAAGCTATAACAATAAGATATGTAAATGGTATCAAATTCTATCCTGACTCACATAGGATATCATTTACCACAGTACAGGACGGGTTGGTATATCTGGTAGCACGTTTACCATTGATTGACAAATACAGGGGTGAATACACAATTTCTCAATTAATAATAGATGAAAGAATGAATAGAATATTCATAATGGATCAGGTGAAAATTTCAGTTAAAGAGGTGATGAAAAAAGAAGAAGTGAAAGTATTGGGAATAGAGAGAGGAATAAAGAATATAGTGATAACGTCTAACAGTATGTTTTTCATCAGCAGACATCTTAGGGAAGTGAAAGAGAGGTATAAGTATTTAAAGAGAATATTACTGCATTTAGGAACATTCCAAATGAAAGAAAATGGACATAGTAAAAAGATTTAGAACGATAGTAGGTTCATGGGCTCCATCTGAAATGCAGAAATCCATAGACTACAAGGCCAGGAATGCAGGCAAGATTATAATAAATGTAAATTCTGGGCATAGATCACAGAGATGCTCGAAATGTGGCCATGTAAATAAAAATAACAGTCATGGATTGATATTCATATGCAGGAACTGTGTTTTTGAATTTAATGCTAACCTGAATGCCTCAAGGAAGATCGAAGTATTCTTTATATATGAGTATTAAAGGTCACCGTTAGCCAATTGTTGCAGTTCAATGAACTCAATTCACAGGTAAGAGAAAGTCCAGAAACAGGCTCCGAAGCTTTAGCTAGGAGTAGCTGGTTTAAACAATAAATATCAGGTTTTTATTTTCACTTCATGAAAATGGAACATTTTGAAATGACTTTCTTTTCTATTCAAAGAAAAAATATTAATTAACAGGCCATAAAATTTAATAATATTATTTCGAATCATATTTTGGTATGAATCAAATAAATATCAATGAACTGGTTTCCAAGATACTCATACCTACAAATAAAAATCCGCTGGTAAATAAAGCAGTAGATTATATAACTCAATTATTTCCTTCTGCGGAATATTACATTGTAGGTGTAGTTGATCTATCGGCAGAATCAACACTTTTATATTCATCTTATTCTGCTGAATATCTGGATGTTTTAGAGAAACTGGAAGAAGAAGCCATAACTGAACTTGAAGAACTTTTGAAGAAAAAAAATGTTAAGATAAAGGAAAAATTAATAAAGAGGGGATCTCCGGTAAAGGTTATACTTGAATATTCAAAATTTAGGAATATAAATCTAATAGTTTTACAGACATCAACAAAAATAGGTGCAGAGCAGGTAGTCCTGGGTCATACGGCCAAAAGTATTATAATAAGGAGCAAAATACCTACACTTCTCATTACCCCACAGTCCAACAACAGAATACCGATAAAAACTATTGTAAATCCATCAAGTGGAAGCAAATATTCATTTAGGGCAAGCATATTATCGATTAATTTTGCAAAGATTTTTGACGCATCCGTCAAGACATTACTTTTTTCTAAAAATGTCAATGAAAAGGTTATGGAAAGTCTTGTTGAATATGCAAAATCTGTCAATGTCAAATATGAAATAGATAGGATAAATTTAGAAAATGAAAAGCTTGTGGAAAGTCTCATAGAAGAGACTGATAAGAATGATATTATGATAGCATCACGTGGGAGAAAGAGTTTATCATATAAATTCAGGTATTTTTCACCGGAACTGGCCCTTGGATCCCTTGAAAGGGAAGTCATCTCCATGTCAAAATGTCCTATCATACTGATCAATGAATGAATATTTTTATAATTTGTTTTTATTTCTCTATTGAAAATAAATGAGAATTGCTTATGCGGTGTGTTCACTTGGGCTGGGCCATGCTTCAAGGTCAGTACCGGTTATCAGGAAATTAAAAAATGAAGGGAATGAAGTAACGGTGTTTGCCCATGGAAGGGCAAAATTATTCCTTAAAAATATTTTTAATGATTTAGAAATAATTGATCTTCCGGATTATCCAATAGAATATTCAAAAAATCGGGCATTTTTCTTTCCTAAAATTCTTTTGAGTCTACCTGCCATAATTACATCCTTTGCAGATGAACATCAGTTATTTCATCATATTTTTCAGAAAAAAAATTTCAATATGATAATATCAGACAATCGGTATGGAATTTACAATAGGAATGTACCATCATATATCATGACACATCAGCTGAGGATAATGAACCCTTACAGGATAAGAATACTAGAATCTGTAACGATGATCTATAATTCGTACATATCTAATTTTTTCAAAAAGGTAATAGTTCCTGATTTCTATGAAAATTCACTCAGCGGCGATCTTTCTCATAATATAAAATTTATTGATAAAAATAAAATTGTTTATATTGGTCCTTTATCAGCATATAAGAAAAAGGAAACAGTAAAGGATTTAGAGATTCTTATCACAATATCAGGCCCTGAACCTCAGAGAACGATCTTTGAAAAAATTGTAATGAAAAAAATAAAAGAAATTGAAGACAAGAAGTACAGGATTGTTCTTGGAAGACCTGATTTAAACAATAAAGACGAAAAGATAATGAGTTTTGCATCATTTGAACAGATGGAAGATCTTTTTAACAGATCAAGATTAATCGTTTCAAGATCCGGATATTCAACCATAATGGATCTTTACCATACGGGCGGTAAAGCCTTTTTTGTTCCCACTCCTGGCCAGCCGGAACAGGAATATCTTGCTGAGTATCTGACCAGAAAAAATATCGCTGCATTTAAAAATCAGGAAGAATTTGAGTTTTCAGAAATATTTGAATATAAATACGGTGGATTTGAAGGTGGTTATGACACAGATAAATCAGTAAGAAACCTGATTGATGAGGTGTTATCCAATGGATAAATCATGGAATTCCAAATTTCTCATAATATCAATCATCGCCAGTCTTGTTATAATCACGGTAATATTTTCACACAATTTCAATAAACAGACAATATATGCATTATTTCACCTCGATTATTTTTGGCTGATGATCGCAATATTCATGCATCTGATATACTGGATTTTATGGACAATCAGGATAAAAGTACTTGGCAGGGGTTTAGGATATAAAATATCCATGAAACAGTCATTAGATGTTGTTCTTACAAATGTTCTTGCAGCCTCAGTTACACCTTCAAATACAGGTGGTGAGCCTGTAAGAATTAAAGTTCTAAATGATCATGGTGTCAAGGCCGGTGATGCAACTGCCATAGTACTTATGGAAAGGTTAACCGATGGCATATTTTTATTGTCCCTTTTTCCCATAATAATAATGTATTTTGGATTTTCCATAGGAGGGATCCTTGGATACATGCTTTTCATAACATTCATGCTTATGTTTATTGGAATTATAATTGTAGTAACTTTATTTTACAAAAAGAGAAAATTGACAAAAATACTTAAATTTTTAGAAAAGACAATAAAACTAATCATAAAGGACTCTGAAAGAAGGGAAAGATATCTTCAAAAAATTATAACCGAAATTGAAAATTTTCAGAATTCCTTCGAAAAATATTTCAAGGAAAGAAAGCTGTATATTTTGGTTACATTGCTGATTTCCGGATTGATGTGGATCTCCGATTTTCTTGTTTTCAGCATAGTTTTATTATCATTTCATACAGACCCAATATGGATTTATTCCATATTCGCTCAGATAATTCTTGTTTTCATAACTCTTCTGCCCATATCACCTGGGGGAAGCGGTTTAGTTGAATTCTCAGCAGCATTGCTTTATTCTGCCGAAGTACCATCAGGTATACTTCCCCTTGCAATACTGAGCTGGAGGTTCATAATATTTTACTTAAATATAATAATAGGTTCTTTATTTACATTTAAATATATAGCAAAAGGTGGAAGAAAAAATGAAAATAAAAATCTGTCCTAGGTGTGGAAGTACGAGGATCTATTATCTTAATGGCATGATTACCGGAGAAGTATATAAGTGTGAGGAATGTGGATACATTGGATCATTCATTCTGGAAATAGATGAAAAGGATTATGAAAAATTTTTAAAAGAGATCAGGAATAAAAACCAGACCTCAGGGCCTTCAGATCATCATCAATAAATTTTTTTGAGACGCTTAATTTTACAGCTTCTTCAAGGGCATCTATTGTCAGATGTTTTGTTATTGCTACATATTTGCCAAGGAGAACCATGTTTGAAATCTTTGGTGAAGATATGTTTTCTGCAATTTCCGATGCCTTTACACTATAGATGTTTTTCAAATCACTTGGAATATCTTTTACCAGTGTTGAATCAACAATTACATATTTCGCAGCCTTAACCATTCCAATGTATTTATCAAACGTTTTCTGGTACATTATAATAAGAACATCCGGTTCGTGAGCATTCAAATCGTATATTTCATTATCATCCACTATTACATCAGCACTAGTAATCCCTGATCTAACAGCTGCGGTGTATGATCTTGTCATCACAACATTTTTTTCAAGAACATTTGAAAACGCAGTCGATAATATAATGCCTGATAGAACAACGCCCTGGCCGGCCCATCCACCTATTTTTATCTGGATCATGATTTCACCTTCATGATTAATTTTTCAAGCTCATCTGTAAGTTCCGGTTTTTCAACATCCACAAATTCTCCTATTCTGAACATGCCATCAGCATTTTCCCTGAAATTGTCCCTGAAATAATGAAGCATCTCTATGTGATCCATGTTCAGTAACCTTCCCCCATATGTTGGACACTGTGAAATCACTTCAATGAATGAAAATCCCTTTTTGTTCATGGCCTTTTTAATTGATTCAATCAACCTGTTTATGTGCCATGTTGTCCATCTGGCCACATAAGAAGCGCCAGCTGCGGCAACAACTTCAGAAACATTAAGGTTGAATGCAGGATTGCCATATGGTGTGGTAGAAGTTTTTGCCTCATGTGGAGTTGTCGGTGCTACCTGCCCTCCAGTCATTGCATATACGGCATTGTTTACCATTATAACGGTCAGCCCTATGTTTGTTCTTGCAGCATGAAGAAGGTGATTGCCACCTATTCCAACGGCATCACCATCCCCCGTTACAACTATGACCTTTAATTTTGGATTTGCGGCCTTGACACCTGTCGCGAATGCTATGGGCCTTCCATGTGTCGTGTGCAGTGAATCTATCCTGAGGTAAGGAGAAGGTATCCAGGCAGAACATCCTATACCGCTTACAGTAACGATTTCATTCTTTGGAATGTTAAGCTGTTCAATGGCCCTTATCAAAGCCCCAAGAATCTGGCCATCTCCACATCCCGGACAGAACGCCGTTGGTAATCTCCTGAGATATTTTTCCCTTATATATTCGGTCGTGATTATTCCAGACATCAGATACTCACCTCTATGGAAGATAAAACCTCTTTAACTGAATGTACCTTCCCATTGACCTTGGGAATATGTATTACGCTTTTTGGGAATATCTTTTCAATCTCCATTCTGTATCCACGAAGACTCATTTCCGTCAGAAATACTTTTTTTACCCTTTCTGAAAGTTCATATAATCTTTTTTCAGGTGCTGGCCACAATACCCTTGGCCTAAAATAACCTATCTTAAGTCCCCTTTCCCTCAATTTCATGAATGCCCCCTTTGATGGCCTTGATGAAGCACCATATGAAACGATGAGATAATCCGCATCCTCGGAATCTATCTCCTCCCAATCCTCTATTAAATTTCTGTTTTTCTCTATCTTATTAATCAATCTTCTGACCAGCTGATCCTGAACGTCAGGTTCACCTGTGTCCCTTGTTCCATCAGGTTTATGTGTTGACCCCGTTACAATAAGTTCAAGTCCATCTCCAAACCTGCCCATGGGTGGAATAAGATCCTCTCCCCATTTCGTAGTTTCTTCAAATGTTACTGCTCTTTTCCTTTCCAGAATTTCCACCTTTTCAGGAACATTGAGTCTTTCCATCATGTGACCCACCTCAGCATCGGATAATAGTATCACGGGAACCCTGAACCTCTCGGCAAGATTGAATGACTTTACTGCAAGATCAAACATTTCCTGGACGGAATTGGGGGATAAAACAATGTTTTCATAATCTCCGTGTGAACCGAATCTCGATTGCATGACATCACCCTGTGCGGGTCTGGTTGCCTGGCCTATTGCAGGGCCGGCCCTCTGAACATCAATTATTACAATTGGAGTTTCTGTCATTGCAGCATATCCTATATTTTCCTGCATCAGTGAAAATCCTGGGCCTGATGTTGCTGTCATGGATTTTATACCTGCCCAAGACGCACCTATGATTGCTGAAATTGATGCAATTTCATCCTCCATCTGCAAAAATTTTCCACCGTATTTAGGTAGCAATTCTGCCATTGCCTGGGTAATTTCGCTTGCCGGAGTAATTGGATAGCCGGCAAAAAATCTGCATCCTGCCATTATTGCACCGTATGCTGCGGCAACATCCCCCTCAACGAAATATTTTCCTGGACCAATCATACGTGCACCTCCACTGCAAAATCCGGACAGTAAAGTTCACAGAGCCTGCATACTATGCATCTTTTTAAATCTGAAACCATGGGATAATACAGTCCATATTCGTTTATTTCATCTGATCCGGTTAAAACGTTTCTAGGACATACATCAATGCATATTCCACAGCCCTTGCAGAGGTCCTTTTTAATCATTATGTCTTTAACTGTAAATGGCATAATTAAGAAAATTCAGTCAATTATAAAAAATTTATACAGGATTTAAAGAATACAGTTTTATATTCAATCATATTTCTGATTTTCAATGAATTTGGAAACTGAGTATCCAATAAGAACAGAAAAATTATCAAAAAAATATATCAAGAGCAAATTTGCACTCAATGAAGTAGATATTCGTATTAAAAGTGGAAAGATAACAGGATTTCTAGGCGTAAATGGAGCCGGTAAAACAACAACAATAAAACTTCTTTTAGGTCTGCTTGAGCCAACATCTGGAAAAGCATATATTTTTGATGAAGAGGTAAAGTCAGAAAAGGCATGGCTTAAAAAGTACATTGGATATTTGCCTGAATTTCCCAGATTTCCGGGATTTTTAACACCGGTGGAATTGCTTAAAATATATGGAGAATTCTATGGAATGGAAAAAGGTGAATTGTCGAACAGGGTCAGGGAATTGCTTAATCTTGTTGAACTTTCAGATGTGGAAAATAAAAAGATAAAAACATTCAGCAAGGGAATGATGCAGAGGGTTGGTCTTGCATCAGCACTGTTGAACTCCCCACCTCTGTACATTTTGGACGAACCCACAAGCGGTCTGGATCTTCTGGGACAGCAGTTGGTCAAGAATATAATAAGGGATCAGAATTCGCAGGGAAAAACGGTTTTCATGTCTTCACATCTTTTAAAAGAGGTTCAGGAAATGTGTTCTGACATCATATTACTTCATGGAGGTAAAGTGTTATGGTCAGGAGAAATAAAAGAACTGCTATCATCGAACATCAACACAAATGTTAGGCTGAATGTTGATAGAACTGATGAAACAGTGAAATTGATTAAGGATCTATCATTTATCAAATCTTTTACTGTAAATGGAAATATGATCGATATGGTAGTTGAATCACAGGATAATATACCTGAAATATCCACGATTCTTGTTAAAAATAACATTAAAATATACGAAATAAAAATAGAAACGTTGAACATTGAAAATGCTGTACTGAATTTATTGAAAGGTGATGAAAGTGAATGATTTCAAAACATTTACAAAAAAATTGAAAGCTCTCTTAAAATACGATTTTTACAGAAATATCAGGAGTCTCAGGATAATAATCGCATTTGTTCTCGTTCTGGCCATAGGAATAATACTTGCGGTATTATATGGTTTTGTTTTAAAGGTCAATAAATCGGATATCTTTATCATGAGCATTCTATATCTTGGAGAATCAAATATCGTTCCTCTGATTCTAGGTTCCCTTTTAACCATGGACGCAATTTCGGCCGAATTTGAAAAAGGTACATTTATAACAACGTTTTCAAAACCCATAACAAGAAAATTCTATTATTTCGGTAAGTCATTTTCATCATTCATATATCTGCTTATGGAAATCTTTTTACTCTCTCTTGCAGCATTCATAATATCATTTGTGTTTTTTGGCAATCAGGGGAAGATCGATGAAGCCATGATCATTCTTTCAGGATCAGTTTTAACAATATTTTTTTATGCTACATTTACATTTGCACTCAGTGCCATCTTTAAAAATTCCATTGCAAGTTTCTTCATAACCTTTGGGATCTGGCTGGCCCTTGACATAGGCGTCGGGCTATATTCCATCCTCTACGGTTATTCTCTCTGGACATTTCTTACACCACTTGTTGGAGAAACATTCATTCCTATTGCACTTGCAGATGCATATAAAAACCCGAATGCCATTTTTAAATATACAATATTCAAGACATACAATTCGGGTATGACAAATATCAATTTTTCATTTCTCATTGTTGGCGTAAATATACTCTATATTGCAATCTTACTGATCGCAGGATATATCTTCTTCCTTAAAGCAGATATAAAGGAACAGTAAAAAATTTTAAAAATTTTTTAAAAATTTAATGTGAATTCTATTCCTTCCTGTTTCATGAATTCTTCTATGGCATTCAGGTTTTCTATTCCAACGGCCTGAATTGTTAATGTTATAAATACCATGCCCGCACAGAGATTCTGTGATATTCTGTCAGTTTCTATGTCTATGACATTGATCTGTTTCTGTGAAAGGAATTCAAGGATTTTTTTGAGTTGACCGGGTTTATCCATGATTTTTACCTTTATCTTGAACAACAGTTTTTCTCTCATCAATCCCTTGTAAATTATCTGTGACAGCAGAGTATAATCCACATTACCTCCTGATATGATTGAAACAACCTTTTTGCCCTTGAGATTAACCTTACCTGTCAGCATTGCAGCCAGAGATACTGCCCCGGCAGGCTCTGCAACGAGTTTATTTCTTGTTAAGAGCATGTACATTGCATCTGCTATTTCTTCATCATTGACCGTTACTATGTCATCCACATAAATTCTTGTCATTTCGAATGTCAGCGGACCTGGAATCTTGACAGCTATGCCATCGGCTATTGTATCGGCACTTTTAAGAGGAACAATTTCTCCCTTTTCCATCGAATGTTTCATTGAAGGTGCTCCTTCAGCCTCAACCCCTATGATCTTTATTTTGTTGTTCAAAGATTTAAGCGCAAATGCAATTCCAGAAATCAAACCTCCTCCACCAATTGGCACAACCACAGCCTCAACATCCTTGAGCTTCTCAAATATCTCAAGTGCAATCGTAGCTTGACCTGCAATTATGTAAGGATCATTAAAGGCATGTATGTAGGACATCTGGTGTTTGTCTGCATATTCTATCGCCTTTTTGTATGCATCATCATATGTGTATCCATATAGCTGAACTTCAGCACCATAATATTTTGTGGCAATTACCTTGATCGGTGGCGTGAAGATGGGCATGAATATCGTTGCCTTTGTATTCAGGGCCCTGGCGGCATATGCTACTCCCTGAGAATGATTTCCTGCACTTGCAGCTACAACACCGTTCTTTTTCTCTTCAGGTAAAAGATGAAATATTTTGTTATATGCACCTCGAATTTTGAATGAACCTGTGGTCTGCAGATTTTCGAGTTTTAGATATACATCCGCGCCGGTTAGCTCGGAAAACAGCCTTGAATGTTCCATGGGAGTATTCTTAATGACATTTCTCAATATCTTTTCCGCTTCCATTACATCCGTCATGCTTATCATATACTGTTCAGACATTTTTTCACCCCAGCAATTCCAGAAATTCTTTTCCATTTATTCCTGGTTTTATTCCAGTTTCTATTGCTTTTTTTGATAATACATTTACGGGTTTTTCCAGCATTTCGTCAAATGTAGAGACACCTGAGACAATGCCGGCTATATCTCCAACTCTGTTTGCGATTTCCATATTAAGATAACCGCACATCAAATATCCTTTTTCCCTTTTTATAATCAGGAGATATGCATTTCCAAGGTTCCATCTAAGGCCCATTGCATTTCCGTTGTCAAGTCTAATGTTTTCTATTTCCATCATCATTGAAAAACTCTCAGATATAATTAAATCTTTTGAAATTCATCAAGTTGATTGAAACTAAAATCATTTAAAACTTCGACATTTCTATTAATCCAAATCAATTATTATAGGAAAGTTAGGGGTTTGGGGAAAGCAGTAAAACTCTGACCTTCAGGGAGGAGATACGCGGACTTCCCTCAAAGGAAAGATTTGTTAATATGTTTTCTATCATATTAAGTAAT
>JAGDXR010000007.1 GCA_023261745.1 Thermoplasmata archaeon
ACCGTAAACAGATGATGATGATGCAATTATGACCCTTTTAACATTATTTTTTACCCCTGCTGCCATGACGTTATAGGTACCAATGACATTTGTTTCAAAACCTTCTGAGAGAAGGTCTTCAAATTCCGGAGGCGATGTTACAGCCGCAAGGTGAAAAATAACATCTGTATTTTCGGTGGCTTTCAGCATCAATTTTATATTTCTCACATCCCCTTTTATATGTCCATCAGAAACTGAATTTTTATCTTTTAAATCCAGAGTGATAACATAATGCCCCTTTTCCTTTAATTTTCTGACTATATTCCTTCCAATAAATCCTGACCCTCCAGTTACAAGAATATTCATGAAAATAGAGGAAAATATAAAGATATTAATTTTTTTCCTGATGTTTCAGTGAGCTTACAATGTTATCCATCCGTTCAAAATCTATTATTATGAGTATATTATTCCCCTTTGAATTTTCCCTTATCCTTTCGGTCATGTATCTTTCCCTTTCCATTTCAAGCTTTTTATATCCTCCACGGTTAACAATCCTGTCCCATTCAAGTGAAAATTCCTCTGGTGTTTTTGATCTGAACCTTCTTTTCAGAATCCTGTTTTTTTTCAGGGAATGTCTCAGAAGATCAAAAAATGACACGTTTCTGGTGAAACATTTTGCATATTCATCATCATTCATGTCTATTGCCTTTATTTCTACATTATTTTTAATTGAATATACAACTGCATGGTAATATGACGGCACGGGCAGTTTTACCTTTGTTAAATCCCTCAACTTCAATCCCCATATAATCTCATAATCGCTCAGCTCAACATCAAACGGTTTCTCCATGTACTTTTTCATTCCATCGAGTTCTTCGGGTGAAATCCCGAGAAGAATCAGGTCAAATCCATTTTCCTGAAATAATTTATCAAGGTCATCAATCTCATAATATGCTCCCCTTACGGTGCCGTAAAATATCAATCTCTTACTGTTAAATTCAACTGAAACCGTTTTATCCATTTTACAATCCTAAAATTATTAATTTTATTAATTTTTTGATATTATTTTTCGATAATTAATATAAATATATAATTAAATAATTCACATTAGAAAAAAATTTTTATCCAACAATGAAATGATGGCATGGTGATAACAAGATGATCGATACGGCTACGGCCCTTTATGCGATCGCTGCTGCAATATCCATGGCCGGTGGTTTGATAGGAACTGGGCTGGCACAGCAGGGTATTGGTGCAGCTGGTATGGGTGTTGTTGCAGAGAAGCCCGAAAAAATGGGGCAGGTCCTATTTTTCCTGGTTATTCCGGAGACACTCTTCATATTTGGTTTTGTCTTTGGACTGATATTGCTCATGAAGATCCTAGGTTGAAAAGATGTCAGTTGATGATTTGGTAAACGGCATTTTAGAGAAAGGGAACATAGAGATAGAGAACATCAGGAAATCCGCAGAGGAACAGGTCAAAAAGATAATCAGAGAAGCGGAAGAAAAGGCAGAAAAGTACAGAAAGGAAATGCAGTCCCAGATTGACAAGAACATAAGCATGGAAATTTCTAGGACTCTATCTCAGAAAAACCTTGAGATGAAAAAGATATATCTTGACAGAGTAAATGACATGATAAACAGATATTACATTCAGGTAAAGGAATCCATGAAAAGGCTCAGGGGCACACAGTCATATGTTACATACATTCAGAGGTCCTACAGGGAAGCCCTTAAAGAACTCGGTCTAGATGAGAATTCTGTAACAGTAGAGATTTCTGAAAAGGACAGACCATTATTTTCAAAATACAAAAATGTAACTGTGAATCCCGAACTGAACGATTTGGGAGGCATTATTGTAAAATCAAAGGATGGCAAAAAGATATCCGACAAATCAATAAACAAACTTCTCCAGGACATGGAAAATGAGATAAAGATCGAGATATACTCCTTCCTGAGGGAGGAATAGAATTTGCAGAACATTGTTCTGTATTCATATCCATATGCAAGGGCAAGGACGATAGAATCCCAGCTTCTGAAACAGGATGTTTATGACAAGCTCATAAATTCAAGGGACATCAATGAAATCACATCATATCTCATGGAAACACATTACAGGGATTATCTGAATACATTCGGATCAAAGTATTCCGGTGTGGATCTCATTGAAATTTCAATAAATTCATTCATAACAAGGATATCAAGGATAATTCTTAACATGACGCCAAGGATGAGCCTTGATGCCGTCAGGGCATATGTTGCCAAATATGATATATCGAACATAAAGGTAATATTTTCATCAAAGATACTGGGAAAACCCATAAAGGAATCGGAAATGTTTCTACTGTCGGAAAGCGATATTCCCGTGGGAATAGTGGCTGGGTCCCTTAACAATGAGGATTTCAAGATCCTCATGAATGAGGACATTGAGGGAGCAATAAAATATCTCCTGAAGTTCCCGTATGGAAGGATTCTCATGGAAAACATGGAGTCATTCAAAAAAAGCAATGATATTGGTGAATTATTAATATCATTGGATCTATTCTATTACAGGAACCTCAAGGAGAAGGTAAAGATATTCATGGGAAACGAGCTTCCCTTTTTAAAGCTCATAGAGAACCAGATAGATGCAAGGAATATCATGACAATCATCAGGGCATTATCCCTGAACATTCCCGGTAACGAAATAAAAAATTACATCATAGATGGAGGATCCCTGAATTTCCAGAAACTGGAGGATGTTTCAAGGTCAAATACAATAGATGAGGTGGTTGAGAAGCTCAGGGACCACTATGATCTTTCCAGTGCCCTTGAGGCATACAAATTGGAAAAGGATCTCAAGGAATTTGAGATTCAGCTGGACAAATACATTATAGAAAAAAACATTCATGGGTTCAGGATAGTTTCTCCCGGTCTGTCTTCCATAATTGGGCTGATGCTCATGTTTGAGACGGAGAGGGAAAACATCAGGAGAATTGCATATTCAAAATTATACGGCCTTTCAAATGAAAGGATAAAAACACTGCTGGTGAAGGTCATATGAAGGATGATTATTACAGCATAGTGGTGATAGGGGAAAGGGAACTCGTTCTGGGATACAAGATGATCGGGTGTGATGAATCCTACAATGTTGATACGGTTGAGGAGGGGGCAAAAAAGTTAAGGTCAATATTTACCAGGGAGGATGTCGGGTTGATAATAGCATCGGATTTTATCAGGAATGGTTTAACGGATTCGGAAATAGACAGGATCCAGATGTCCGTTAAACCGCTTGTTGTATTTGTTCCATCCGAAAGGATGAAGGGTAAGAGGGAGGAAGAGGTTCTGAGGGAAGTCATAAAGAGGGTATTGGGAATAAACTTGGAGGTGTAAAAATGGGTGTAGTATACAGAGTCTCCGGACCCGTGGTGATCGCAAAGGATGTTGAAAATGCCAAGATGTTTGATGTTGTTTATGTTGGTGAAGAAAGGCTCATAGGTGAAATAATAAGGATCATAGGGAACAATTCAACCATTCAGGTGTATGAGGATACAAGCGGTCTCAGGCCAGGCGAACCGGTGGTAAACACATCCAAGCCGTTATCGGTCGAGCTTGGCCCGGGATTGTTGAGGAGCATATATGACGGTATACAGAGGCCTCTGCCCGTTCTCAAGGAAAAGAGCGGTGAGTTCATAAGGAGAGGAGTGTTTGCGAATGCGCTGGATGAAAAGGCTGAATGGGAGTTTGTCCCATCTGTAAAACCCGGAGATACCGTTAATTCAGGTTCAATAATAGGTTACGTGCAGGAATCCCAGATAATCAAAACAAGGATAATGGTTCCCTATGGCATAAGGGGAGCGGTAAAGGATATCTACAGCGGAAAATTCACCGTAAATGATACGGTGGGGATAGTAAACACAACAAACGGTGAAATTAAGCTAACCATGAAGGAATACTGGAGTGTCAGGTTTCCCAGGCCGTACAAAGAAAAGCTTCCACCCCAGATACCCATGATAACCGGGCAGAGGGTCATAGACACGTTTTTCACAATAGCCAAAGGAGGAACAGCATGCGTCATAGGGCCATTCGGTTCGGGAAAGACCGTTATACAGCACCAGCTGGCAAAATGGTCCGATACGGATGTTGTGGTTTATGTGGGATGCGGTGAAAGGGGAAATGAGATGACTGAAGTTCTTGTAACGTTTCCCGAGCTTATAGATCCGAAGACGAAAGGTCCTCTGATGGACAGGACGGTTCTCATAGCAAATACGAGCAACATGCCGGTGGCAGCAAGGGAGGCGAGTGTCTATACTGCCATTACAATAGCCGAATATTTCAGGGACATGGGGTATGACGTATCTCTGATGGCCGACAGCACGAGCAGGTGGGCTGAGGCCATGAGGGAAATATCTGGAAGGCTGGAGGAAATGCCGGGAGAGGAAGGATATCCCGCCTACCTCAGCAGGAGACTTGCCGAGTTCTATGAGAGGGCTGGAAGGGTTGTTACGCTGAACGACCAGCTCGGGTCTGTTACGGTTGTGGGTGCAGTTTCGCCTCCGGGTGGAGACACTTCCGAACCGGTTTCCCAGGGTACCCTGAGGCTCACAAAGGTGTTCTGGGCACTCGATGCATCCCTGGCAAACAGGAGGCATTTCCCATCCGTTAACTGGCTTGCCAGCTATTCACTCTACCATTCAACAATCAAGGAGTGGTTTGAAAAGAACATTTCAAAGGAATGGAACATGATGAGGGACAGGGCAATGGCTATACTGCAGCAGGAAGAGGAGCTCCAGCAGATTGTCCAGCTTGTGGGTCCCGATGCCCTTCCTGACAAGGAAAGGATCATACTTGACACTGCCAAAATGTTAAGGGAAGATTACCTGCAGCAGAGCGCGTTTGATGATGTTGATACATACTGTTCACTGAAAAAGCAGCATATGATGCTGAAAACGATTCTTAATTACCATGATCTTTCATTGAAGTTTGTATCATCCGGAGTATCCCTGAAATCCATTCTTGGCATGAAGGTAAGGGAAAGGATTTCCAGGATGAAGGAGATAAGGGAAGAAATGATTGCTGAAATTGAAAATATAAACAGAGAAATGGAAGATGAATTCAAATCTCTGGGGGTGGCATGAATGCTTGAATTCAGGACGGTATCACAGATCTCCGGTCCTCTTTTATTTGTGGAAAATGTTGAAAATGCAGGATACAACGAGGTTGTGGAAATCACGCTACCAAATGGTGAGAAGAAGAGTGGTCAGGTCCTTGACACAAGAAAGGGTCTAGCCATAGTTCAGGTATTTGGTCCCACAACGGGTATAGATCTTCCAAATACCACGGTAAGGTTCAAGGGAGACATTGTACGTATTCCCGTCAGTGACGAGATGCTGGGCAGGATATTTGATGGTCTTGGCAATCCAAGAGACGGTGGAGGCCCGCTGCTCTCAAAGGAAAGGCAGGAAATAGTCGGATATGCAATAAATCCGTATTCCAGGGAAGAGCCCGCGGAGTTCATCCAGACTGGTATATCTGCCATAGACGGCATGAACACGCTTGTGAGGGGGCAGAAACTCCCCATATTTTCCGGTTCAGGTCTTCCGCACAACGATATTGCCGCACAGATAGCAAGGCAGTCAAAGGTTCTGGGTGAGGGAGAAAACTTTGCCGTTGTCTTTGCTGCCATGGGAATAACAAATGAAGAGGCGCATTTCTTCATAAACGATTTCAGGAATACCGGTGCGTTTGAACGAACGGTCATGTTTCTCAATCTTGCATCTGATCCGAGCATGGAGAGGATTCTTACTCCGAGGATGGCTCTCACGGCAGCCGAATTCCTAGCCTTTGAAAGGGATCTTCACGTTCTTGTTATTCTGACAGATATGACAAATTACTGTGAAGCTCTCAGGGAAATATCCGCGTCCAGGGAGGAGGTTCCCGGGAGAAGGGGATATCCGGGATACATGTATACTGACCTTTCAACAATATATGAGAGAGCAGGAAAAATAAAGGGAAAGAAGGGGTCGGTCACACAGTTCCCGATACTCACAATGCCCGGTGATGATATAACCCATCCCATACCCGATCTGACCGGATATATCACGGAAGGTCAGATCGTTCTCTCAAGGGATCTGTTCCATAAAAACATATATCCGCCGATAGATGTTCTTTTAAGTCTGTCAAGGCTGATGAATCAGGGTATTGGGAAGGGAAAGACAAGGGAGGACCACAGGGGTGTGGCGGACCAGCTGTATTCGGCATATGCAAGGGGAAGGGATCTGAGGAATCTGAGCGCAATAGTGGGCGAAGGTGCACTCACTCCTGAAGACAGACAGTTCTTGAAGTTTGCGGATGAGTTTGAGAAGAGGTTTATCGGTCAGGGAAGGGATGAGGACAGATCGATCACGGAAACTCTTGACCTCGGATGGGAGCTTTTTGCGATGATACCTGAAACTGAACTCAAGAGGGTAAAGAAGGAGTTCATTGAAAGGTATGGAAGGAGGTTCAGGCAGTAAATGTTGCAGAAGGTCAAACCAACAAGGATGGAGCTTCTTAAGCTTAAAAAGAGGATTGTGATAGCGAGGAAAGGTCTTGATCTTCTCAAGCTCAAGAGAGCCGCGCTGATAATGGAATTCATGAAATACATACACAAGTCAAAGGATCTCAGGGAAGAGCTGGAAAAGATCACAAGAAAGGCATATGAGGACGTGAAGATAGCCGAAATATATCACGGGTCGATAGGAATAGAGAGTGCCACGATGATGGTCAAGAAGATGTCAAAGCTCAATATCAGGACAAAGAATGTCATGGGCATAAATCTGCCCATTCTCGGTCGTGAGAGGTTTGAGGATATTGTAAACACCAGGTACAGGCTGATAGGTTTTTCTGCGAAGCTTGACCAGATAATATATGATTTTGAGAAATACCACAACCTGATATTGGAGATAGCCGAGGTTGAGAATTCAATAAGAAAACTGCTCCAGGAGATTGAAAAGACAAACAGGAGGTCAAATGCAATAGAAAAGATCCTCATTCCTGAGCTTGAAAATCAGGCCTCATACCTGAAGATGAAATTCGAGGAAATGGAAAGGGACACGTTTGTGACACTCAAAAAAATAAAGAGCAATCTCCAGAAGAGGGAAAATGGTGAAGCTCTGGCTGATTAAAAATCTGTGGAAGTTGAATATCGTGCTTGGCATGGTACTGATTGGTATAGTGATGGGACTGGTGATTATCCATGGCTGATGTGAATGAGTATTTAAAAAAGATAAAGGAAGCTGAAGAGAGAGTTTCTCTGATGATAAGGGAAGAGAATGAAAGGGCCCAGAAGAGGATAGAGGAGGCCAGGAAACAGTATGATGAAATCATGAGAAATGCTGAAAAGGAGATGGAGGAATACAGGATAAAGAAGGAAAGAATCATGAAGGATGAGATAACCAGGAAGCTCAGGGAAATAGAGGATGAATGGAACAAAAAGATAGATGAAATTTCCAGAAAGATGATAGATGAATCCAGGATAATGGAAGTTTCAAAATCCATTCTGGAGGTAGGTAAGCTTGGCTCTCCGTCCAGTTAAGCTTACCAGGGTTCTTATCATTTCCACGAACGATTATAAGGGGGAAGTAATCGAGAAGGTTCACGATTTCGGTATGATGCACATTGAGAACGTTGATCCGGAGATCGTTGAATCTCTCGGCCCGGGAAAGTTTCCAGAGGATTATAAAAAAATAAATGATCTTCTGCTGACATATAGAAGCCTTGAGAAGGCACTCATTCCAATAAACAATGGCAAAAGGTACAGGTTCAGGAATTTTGACGATCTGCAGGAAAATATCAATAAACTTACCGTGAATGATCGTGTTTTCAAGATAAAGGAAGAATTGGAAAGTATAAAGACAAGGAGGAGGTATCTGGAGAACGAGACAGAATCGCTGAATGTCCTGAAAAGGTTCGGCATTGATGCATTCAATTTAATATCCCAGACAGTATCATTTTTCATTTTCAGGATAGATGAAAACAATTCTGAAAATATAATAAACGAATTTTCCAAAAAATCAAACATATCATTCAAATACAGTAAAGGAAACATGTATGAATTCATCGTGGTATTTCCGAGGTCAGAGGAACTTGAAATTGTTGAAATCATAAACAGGTATAAAGGTGTTGTACTGAGTCTGAATGAACTGGATGGAAAAACGGAAGAACTTTTAAAAAAGCATCTTGAGGAAATGAAAAGCCTCAGTGAAAGGGAAAGCAATCTCAAAAAGGAACTTGAAGAAATATCGAGGGAGTATTACAACCTTGTAGCCGCGATTGCAGAGGAGCTGGAAATACTGTCCCGGAAGAGGGAAATAATGCAGAAGTTTGCAGAATCAGGAAACGTTTTTGCCCTATCGGGCTGGATACCCGAAAGGGATATCGGAAGACTGGAGGAAATAATTTCCAGTGCCACAAAATCAAAATACATCATGATAAATGAGGGTACGGTGGAAGATCCGCCAACACTTCTGGAAAACCCGAAAACGTTCAGGTTCTTTGAATTCTTCATAAAATTCTATTCTCTTCCACATTCACTTGAGCTTGATCCCACGATGATATTTGCCGTGGTATTTCCAATATTTTTCGGTCTCATGATAGGTGATGTTGGGTATTCCCTGATAATACTTGCATTCAGCATCTGGCTATACAGGCGGGTTACAAAACCTCCAAGGAAGAGCATGATGCCAAAATCCATGAGAAATTTTGGCAGGAGCATGATGTCAAACTGGTCCTGGTCGATGCTTGCAAGGGCAATGGTCGTCGGATCGTTATGGGGAATAGTATTTGGAATATTGTTCAACGAATATTTTGGTCTGTCCCTTCCGTATTACAGTGCAATCATAGATCCCATAAGACAGGCATCAAAATTACTTCTTCTGACTGCATGGATAGGTGTCATATACGTCAATTATGGTTTAATCCTTGGAGCCATAAACCATTATGTATACTCAAAGGTATATGCAAACACGGAAGAGGGAAGAAAACACAGAAGGGAAATGGTGGGAAGGATAGGCTGGGTGATTCTCTCCTGGGGGTTCACATTTTTCGGTCTCTGGCTCCTCAAATGGTCTCTATTCTATTCCTTCACATTTGAGATATCAGGAATCATTTTCATTGTGACAGGTTCTGCGGTAATTCTTTATGGTGAGGGAGGATATGCGGTAATGGAAATGGCATCAATCATCAGTCACATTCTGTCATTTACAAGGATAATGGGAGTCCTGCTTGCAGGTGTCATACTTGCATATGTGCTAGATGATATTGTTATAAAGGCTTTACATTACCATGTTTTACTGCACATGATACTGGCGTTCATAATTCTCATCATAGGCCATGCGACAAACATACTCATTGCGATATTCGAGCCGGGCATTCAAGGGGCAAGGTTGCATTATGTTGAATTCTTCTCAAAATTTTTCAGGGGAAATGGGAAACCATTCCAGCCATTCACATCCGTGAGAAAATATACTGAAAAGCCAGAGAAGTAATATGATAATAAGTGTTTTGAATGACAACATTCCTCATGAAGGATACAGAAACGGGTGGGGATTATCACTATTCATAGAATCAGGCGGTTTAAAGATTCTGTTTGATACCGGTCCGGACGGTGAAATACTGAAATACAACGCTGAGAAAATGGGCATAGATATCGATTCTGTTGATTTCATTTTCATATCCCACAATCACTGGGATCACACTGGAGGACTGGGGGCAATAAAAAACAGAAATGTGAGGGTATACGTTCCGCAGATATCTGAAGAGATGGAAAAAGCAGGATTCAGGCAGATAAAACTCGATACATGGCATAACATAACGGATGACATAATTTCCACGGGATCAATCGAAAATCCAAAAATACCCGAACAGGCACTCGTGATAAGGGAATCATCAAGAATATTTCTTTTTGTGGGGTGCAGCCATCCGGGTATATGGAAAATTGTTAAGAATGTTTATGCAAAATACGGAAAACTGTTTTTCATCATGGGAGGTTTTCATTCACCTCCATTATCCGATATAAGGGATCTCATGGAATATACGGAATACATAGGCCCGTGCCATTGCAGTGGCGATGAGACAAAGGTTTTCTTCAAAAACAATTATCCTGAAAGATACATTGAAATAATGACAGGAAAAGTTTTAAAATTCTGATGAATTTTTAAAATTTTTCATATGTTGATATGAAGGTATTCGTGTATGAATGTTCCCAGGGTAAGTGTGGCTGCAGCAGCTATGAATGTCAGAAGAGCGTTTTTCAGTGCGGATTTCATGATTGAACTGTTTGTCAGTATTGCTGTTATTGATCCGAGAACAGCCTCGGTGAATATCACGAGGGCAAAGGAAACCACTATTGCGGGGAAACCCGACAGGAACAGGTATGATAATATCGGTATTGATGCACCTATGATGTAGAATATTCCCGTATAAAGTGCGGATTTTACAGGATTGGCTGTGCTGATCTCATCTACTTTTTTCCCCAGAATCCTCATTGTCCTCATCTTTGAATCGTTATATGTTTCCTCGGCGCTCGCTGAAAGGTATGCACCGAGGGCCATGGAGAGTGTTCCCGAAACTCCAACAAGAAAACCGCCTATTGCCACAAGGATATGGTTGATGAGGACAGGTGCAAGACCTGAAACGCTTGCCAGCACTTCAACCAGGCCATCGGAAATCCCGTAAACCGAATCCTTTATTCTGTCTGTTCTTTCCTTTACTTCCAGTGAATTCTGTTCAAAAAAGTCCTCATGTTCAGCCTCATCCTCGATTATCTTTTTCATGACCTGTTTTTCTCCATCATCCAGGAATCCGGAATTCAGGATATCGCTGTAATTCTTTACTGTCCGATTTTCAGACCTTTCAAACATCTTAAGCGTAAGATTGAGACCGAATATCTTCCTGAACAGTTTTGCCTTTATCACTGAAATATTGCTGGAATGGTGTTTTACCTCCTCATTCCTTTTTTCCAGAATTTTTTTGTAGAATTCAGAGTGATATTTTTCCATTTCTGAAAGACTTTTTAACTTTTCCCTGAACTCCTTGTCTTTTTCGCTCCTTGAAAGTTCAGAATATATGAAAGAATCGTTTATTTCCCCATTGTAATATCTTTTTATCTGTTTTATGAAATGGTCATAATCCATTCCTATCCCCCAGGTAAATTTCCAGATATGTTCTTTTTTCCTTTTTATCCAGACTCAATTTTTCTATAAGATAATCGATCTTTTTTGTATCCATTTCATCAAAGACTTCAAGTTCAACGAATTTTCCAAGTTCATATACATCATCCAGAAGAATATTTACATTTTCAAATCGGTATTTTTCCCTTCTTTTTTTTATTACTGCTATTTCCATGAAATCCAATTTTTTTAATATTTCCAATATTTTTGGGTCTGTTAACGATTCCACCTCTTCCCTTATCTTATAATCCGAAACTTTTCTTGGTCCCTTGTAAGTAAGTATCGTTTTATCATCGAGTATTCTTACCCTCAAAGCCTCATCGGACCTGTAAAAATCCCTGCATGGATGTTCGAGGTAATGGTCCTCCTCGTTTTCAACACCGTCAAATTCTGCATTTATGGCCTCAAGGTTCTCCCTTATTTTTTCAAAATCATCTATTTTAAATTTAACCTCAATTTCCATGCCATTTCTCCTCCCTTTTCTTTACTTCTCCTATCATTCTATCTATATGATCCAGTCTTTCCTGCAGTGATCTTGCAAAATGCCTTACGAAAAGTGTCAGGATTATACTTATGATGAGGGCAATTATTAAAGATTCAGCATTTATGTAGGACATTCCAAAATATATTTTTTCTACAAGCATAATATCAATGAAGTACATGAGGAAAATCAGAACGGATACGAAGAATGTAAGGAAAATAAATATCATGTACACTGAAACTGAATATATAAGGAGGTATGTATCTGATGAGGAATATCCATATATTGCGATAAACAACCCCATATATGCAAGAAATGAAAGGAATGCACCTGAACCTATTATCCTCAGGCTTTTAATGTAAACGCTGAATTCAAAGGATATCAGAACGGTCAGGATAATAAGAAGAATGAGATATGATGGATGTGCATCAATATAATTTATATAATTTGAGTAAACGAAATTCATGCCTCTTCACCCCTGATAAACGCGCTTCTGAGCTTCAGTTTTAAAATTAGATAGAAAGTGATTATGGATAATGAGAAAATCAATAAAATAAATATTGATGTATATACAGGATCAGTGAGGCTGTTTTTGAAGAACGGGTAAAATATCATGACATATCCAAACATCATTATGTTTACGGTTGTCAGGGAAAATGAATATTTAATTCCAAAATAGAGGAAAGGCATGAAAATCAAGAATGCAATTATCAGAGCAAGCTGGAATTTTACATCAAGATTCTGCATTATTTCCATAAGGATGACTGCCAGAATTATGTATCCAAAAATGAATATGTATTTGAAATATCTTGAAAAGATAAGCATCAGGACCGCAACAATGATTATTATCAATCCCAGGGTGAGCGATCCGTTAGAAATCACACCAATCAATTCCCTGATTGCGAGAGGTATTCTGCTTTCCATTGACCCGGCTATCATTCAACATTATAAACAAATTCTACAATTTATATTTTGACGAAAACATTAATATTAATGTATCCATTAAAGGTAAATATGGGCTCCATTAAATATGAATTTGAAGATTATCTTCTGACAATATATGAATTGCAGGACAGTTTTGGTATGGCAAGGCTATCGGAGATAGGAAGGATTCTTAATATTACTCCAGGAGCCGTTAATGATGAAATCAAAAGGATGGAAAAGATAAAAATCGTTGAGAGGATACCTAGGAAGGGAATAGTTCTTACAGAGAAGGGGTTTGAAATATCCCGGGATATTGTGAGGAGGCACAGGATAGCCGAAGCATATCTATTCTATTTTCTTGATGTTCCATGGGAAGAATGCCACAGGCTATCGCACGATTTTGAGCATGTGATAAAGGATGAGATTGAAATATACATATTGAAGAAGATAAATGATGTTAGATCATGCCCGCATGGAAATAGATTCAGCATAGAAAATATAGGCAGCGGAATGAAACTTCTCGGTGCAGAAGAATCAAAAAAATACATAATAGACCGCATAACATATGAGGAGAGAGATACCCTCTACAAATTCAAGTCGATGGGCATTCTGCCCGGAAAAATCGTTGAAATAGTTCAGAGGAATGAGGATTATTCCATAATAAAAACGGAAAAGGGAAAGTATCCCATTGATTCTAGGGACATGGAGGTAATCCGGGTGGTGTCCATGGATGAATAGGGTTCTCAAATATCTCATGATGTTCGGCCCAGGCTGGATAGTGATGATAGCCGACGTAGATTCGCCAAGCGTTGTGACGGCCCTTGCTTCCGGGGCATCATTTGGCCTTTCCTTTATCTGGATAATGCTTCTTCTCATAATACCCCTGTATTTTGTTCAGGAGAGTGTTGCAAGGATAGGAATATCCACGGGCAGAGGTTTCATTCAGATCGTAAAGGAAAATTTTTCAAGCATACAGATAAAAATTCTAACCGTTATATTTTCCATAATCAATGTCATAGGTTTTGTTGGTGAGTTTGCAGGCATTGCATTTGCCCTCAGCTTCTTCGGAATACCCATCGTAGTTTCCCTTATGGTGGTTATTATATTCCATACTCTTCTGGTAATAAGAGGCTCATACAAAAAGGTTGAAAATACGCTTCTTTTCATTACCCTTCTCCTGTTTGCATTTTTCATAATATCATTTTTCGTAAGGCCATCTGATAGGATAATTGAAACGATGTTCTCGTTCAGATATATAATGACATTTGGTTATATTTCTCTGATCGTTGCCAACATTGGTGCCGTTATCATGCCCTGGATGATATTCTATCAGGAATATGCCGTAACGGACAAAAAGCTCAGAAGGGAGGATTTGAGAAATGAAAGGAGGGAGACACTCATAGGTGCATTCATAAGCCAGCTGTTGATGATATCTATAATATACACATCATCAATACTGTTTTATCCTGCAAGGGATTTTAACATATCAATAACAAATTTTGTAAACGTTTTCAATCAGGCAAAACTGTCATTTTTCCCCATCCTGTTTTCAATAGGGATAATAGGTGCAGGGTTTCTCTCGGGTGTTGTGATATCACTTTCATCCGCATGGTCCATGGCCGACCTTCTCAATCTTCCGGCAAGCCTGAACCTGCATGTTAAGAAGGCGAAGTTCTTTTACGGTACATATTTTCTTGAAATTATCCCCGCATCAATAATAATCCTCTGTTACCAGAGGTTCATAGATGTCATGGTCTATGCCATGATATTCAACACTATTCTTCTTCCAATACCCCTCTACTATACAATAAAAATATCATCTTCAGAAAAAATAATGAAGGACATGGTAAACACAAAGGCCAGGACTTACATTCTATGGACAAGTTTCTTTGCCGTAATTGCAAGCATAATATTTATGCTCATGTCAATGATATAGGAATCATATATTTTGAAATGGTCTTTCTCATATTTAAAGCAAGCATTTCAAACTCAACAGATAATATCAGGTAATGGCAAAATTTTTGTATAACGAAACAATAGAATCCCCTGAAGGGCGCATGGCCTAGCATGGATAGGGCGGCAGCCTCCTAAGCTGTAGGTCGGGGGTTCAAATCCCCCTGCGCCCGTTGATGATTGAAATCATTGAACACACGGCTGATATAGGACTGAAAGTAAAATCTTCAAATTTAAACGAAGCATTCAGAGAAGCAGCGCTTGGCATGATGTCACTCATGGTTCAGATGGATAAGGTTGATAGGAAGGATGAATTGCATATTTCTGAAAGTTCTGATAGCAATGAATCTCTACTCGTGAGATTTCTCAATGATCTACTGTACCATTTTGAGGCTGATAATTTTGTTTTTTCAGATGTGGATATTTCAGTGAAAAATTATGAACTGGAGGCAAAATTGTACGGAGAAAAATATGACAGGGCCAGGCACGGATCAAAACTGCTCATAAAGGCGGTTACATACCACATGCTTAAAGTGGATGAAAATGGAGAGATATTCGTCATTTTTGATATATGAGCTATAATCCAAGGAGTTTTCTTGCCTCCTCGCTTATCATGTCCACTGACCATGGTGGATCCCATACAAGGTCTATTTTCACATCCTTTACACCAGGCAGGGACCTCAGTCTGTTTTCTGCGTCAGCAAGAATCCATGCCGTCAGCGGGCACCCGGGTGTTGTCATCGTCATCTTGAGATATATCTCATCGTTTTCTATCTTTATTTCATAAACCAGGCCAAGGTTGATCACATCCAGGCCTATTTCCGGGTCCAGGACAGTCTTAAGAACATTTATCACATCCTCTTTAGTTATCATCATCTTTAATATTATCAATTAAAATAATAATTTTTTGTGACTTTCATCTAAAATAAAATATTCTGGTATTTTATGACAAAAATTTAAATAATGGCTTATAGATAGAATATAATTGGCATACATAATACTGACACGGTGATGAAAATGTATTTAAAAAGGCTGGAGATGGAAAATTTCAAGAGTTTTGGTAAAAGGACGATTATAGAGTTCAGGAAAGGTTTCACTGGTGTCAGTGGACCCAACGGTTCAGGGAAAAGCAACATTTCAGATGCAATTTTATTTGTTTTGGGTCCAAGGAGCAGCAAGGTTCTCCGGGCCCAGAAACTCACGGATCTCATATTCAATGGAGGAAAGGAGAAGGCGCCGGCAGATTACTGCAGGGTTTCACTTGTTTTTGACAATTCCGACAGAGAGATACCCCTGGAGGCGGATGAGGTTAAGTTCACAAGGCTGGTGAAAAAAGAAGGTGACAATGATTATGTAAGCTATTTCTACATAAATGAAGAAAAATCAAAGCTTCAGGATTTCACCAATCTTCTTTCCAAGGCAAAGATTTTTGCCGATGGATACAACATAGTTCAGCAGGGTGACATAACCAGGATTGTTGAGATGTCATCCATGGAAAGAAGAAAGATTCTGGAAGAGATATCCGGAATAACAAAGTACGATGAGGAAATTGCCCAGGCAGACAGAAAGAAGGCCGAGGCCGATGAAAACATTTCAAAGCTTGAAGTTCTCATAAAGGAAATAAGGGACAGGCTGGAGATACTGGAAAGGGACAGGAATACCGCCATGAGGTACATGGAACTGAAGAAGCAGCTGGAATATTCTCGCGCTGCCCTTGCTTACAGGAGAATAAAGGAGCTCAAAACACAGATAGAGGGCGATGAGAAAGAAATACAGAACATAGAGAATGAAATAGGTTCGATAAAATCCGAATATGAAAATCTCTTAAGGGAAGAGGAAGAAAAAAAGAGATCCGTTTCGGGCATAGATGAAAAGCTGAAAAGGGGTGGCGGAGAGGAACAGTTAAAAATAAAAAACAGAATTGATGAACTGAAGCTGATGAATGGTAAGCTCAACATGAGGAGGGAGGACATTCAGTCCAGGCTTGAGGAAATTAAAGAGGAAAGAAAGATTATAGAATCAAAGAAAAAGGAACTGAAGGAAAAGAAAGGATACATTGAAAAGGATTACAGCAAAAATCTTGGCATAAAAAATGAGCTGCAGAATGAAATAAACGGTCTCAAGGCTGAGCTTGAAAATACTGAAAACAGGATGTCAACATCATCCAACGATATACTAATACTGCAGAAGGAATATGTAAAGAAGCAGCAGGAATTCAATGACATCATGAATGAGATTTCAATAAAGCAGTCATATCTTTCATCACTGAAGGAAAAATTGTCTTCTGTTGTTGACAGGATTGCCTCCATGGAAGAGGATGAGAAAAGGTATGATCTTGAAATAAAGGATGCCGAATGGAGGATGGAGAGTACAAAGGACAGGGAAAAGGAAAGAAAAGGAAAAATGGAAAAGCTCTCCGGTGAATATTATTCACTTAAAAACAGGGAGACGGAATTGAGAAAGAGGCTCAAGGAACTGGATGAAAAGATACTGTCATTATCAAGGGTTTATGAAAAGAACAAGGCAAAATATGAAACAATGCATGGTCAGGATGCCATAAATGAAATCCTGTCACTTAGGGACAGAAACGCAGTTAAGGGAATAATAGGGTCTGCAAAGGAAGTCATATCATATCCTCAGGATCTTGACCTAGCCATATATGTTGCGGGGGGAAGCAGGCTTGATGCGATTATAGTAGAAGATGATTCGGTTGCTGCCCAGTGCATAGAACATCTTAAAAGGACAGGCAGGGGGACAGCGACATTTCTGCCTCTAAATAAACTTTCCACGGGAAGGCCAAGAGGAAAGGCCCTTCTGGCGCTCAATGATCCTGACACGATAGGTTTAATAATGGATATTGTAAAGTATGACAAAAAATATGAACCTGCAATGTGGTATGTCTTTTCCGATACAATAATAATGAAAAATCTCGAATCTGCAAGGAGGCTCATGGGCGGCGTTAGGATAGTAACAAGGGACGGTCAGCTGATTGAAGCGAGCGGAGCCATGATAGGAGGTTCGGTTCAGAAACCGGAAAGGGTGTCCATACAGAGCGATATTGAAAGGATATCAAGGGAACTAAGGGAAATGAATGCTGAAAGGGAAAATGTTGACAGTGAACTGAAGGAAATCAATTCAAGGCTTGAAAATATAACAAGAGAAATACAGGAACTGTCATCTGAGAGGGTAGAGGATTCATCCGTTTATGAAAAGATTATAAAAGAAAATGCAGAAAAAATGAATAAGACAAAGAACGATCTTTCATTATTATACAGGCAGAAGGGTGAGATTGAAACAAAGATATCCGAGGTGGAGAATGAGCTTAAGGCTATTGAGGAAAAGAAAGAATACATGAAAAAGGACATGGACAACATAAGGATAAGGATAGATTCATTTGCCCCCATGGAGATACAGAAGAAGGTAAGGGAATTAAAGAACAAACTGGAAAATGCCAACAATAAATATTCAACAATAATAATTCTGCTCAAGGATGAGGAGAACAATCTCAGATCCATAGAAGAGAACCTCTCATCTATGGAAGAAAGGCTGAAGAAACTATCGGATGAATTTTCTTCAAAGCAGGATGAACTTAACAGAGTCGTTAAGGATATAGAGAATACGCTGCAGGAAATAAGTAAGCTGAATGAAATAAACAGCATATACGAGGAAAATGCAAAGAAGCTCTGGGAGGAAAGGGAAAGACTTGTAAATGAAATTCAGAGGATTGAAAATATTCTGTCTGAAAAAAATAATGATATTGGGAGGAAGAACGATTTCATAATAACTCTTAAGGCCAGGATTTCTTCCAACAGGAAGGATCTGGAAAATGCAATCAATGAATATAACATGATGAATATATCCGTCAGCGAACCCGTTCCAGGTGTCAATGAACTCAAAAAGACGATAGATTATTCCGAGGAAGCGATGAAGTCGCTTGAACCCGTTAACATGAAGAGTATAGATGAATATGAGTCCGAAAAATCACGACTTGATGGAATAATGGGTGATTACAATAACCTCCAGAACGAGAAAAAGAATCTTATATCCCTAATGGAGGAACTCAACATAAAGAAGAAGGAAGGTTTTCTTGAAGTTTACAGGTCCATAAGGGAGAATTTCATAACGATATATTCAAGGATAACGGATGGCGGCGAGGCGCTGATGTACCTTGAGAACGAGGAGGACCCGTTTTCAGGAGGACTTGTTATAAAGGCCAGACCAAAGGGAAAGAAGATGATAAGGCTCGAGGCCCTCAGTGGAGGTGAAAAGAGTCTCACAGCCCTAACATTCATACTTGCAATACAGCAGTACATTCCATCACCATTCTATCTATTTGATGAAAGCGACATGTTTCTGGATGCATTCAATGCGGAGAATGTGGCCAGAATACTGAAAGAAAATTCATCCAGGGCACAGTTCATCGTTGTATCCCTGAGGAGGGTTGTCCTGAAATATGCCGATCATATAATAGGGGTAACACTCTCACAGGAAGGAATTTCCAAGATTTATGAGGAGACATACCAGGAAGAGGTGAGCGAATATGGACAGTGAAAGGATTCTGGAAATAATAAATTTAAACAGGGATAATGGTGACCTCAATACAATAATGAAAAAGATTGAAAACGAGGAGAGGGAATACGCATTTGAATCGGACCCGGGAATAAGGGCAATAATGGCAGCATTCAGGCTTGTCATGGAGGAAAAGTTCGATCCCATGAACATCGATCTTGTGAGGTTTACAAAACTATACATAGAAAAACTGAAGAATGAGCACATTCTCGATTTCATTTCTGCGGGTATAATTGTCGAACAGGCATGGGAAATACTCTTCAGGAAGAGTCAAGTCATACTGGACAGGGTAATGAACACAAATACCGATTACTACGATCTATGGGAACCGGTCGAATTCAATCAACCAGAGGACTTTTACGATGAGATTGATTATGGGGAATTTTTTGTTGAAAATCCTCCACTTACCGAACCCGTAAGGAGAATGGAGGAAAGGCCAGTTACCATAGTTGAACTCATGAGTGCCCTTGATGAGGCCCTGAAGGAATCGCAAAAAAGAAAAAAGGAGATGCAGGAAAGGAGAGAATCAGAAAAATACCGCATAGATATAATGGAAAGGGTGCACAAGGAAAGCATCGAGGAGGAAATAGAAGAAATATGGAACAGGATAAAGGAAATGGAAGATGAATTCTACAAGGGAGAAATTGAGGACGGAACAAAGGATGATTCAATAAAGGTCCTCATGGCCCTTCTTTTCATGGAGCTTGAAAACAGGGTTTCCATGGAACAGGACATTCCATTCGGGCCAATACGGGTGTTTGTCAGGGTTCCAAAAGAACAGAGAAAATCGTATGCAAAATATCAGGTAATTGCTGATATTGGCAAGTGAGCTGTTTCTCACCAGAATTAGAGATCTTGATTTCCTCTGGATCCATTTTTTAATGAAATTTCTTTTACATTAAATGATTTGTCTGATAATTCAAAATTGAGTGTATTTCAGTACTTCCCCAAAATCATAAAATATAAAAAAAATTCAGGGAAGAACTTTGTTAAGTTCATTTTCAATATCTTCAAAATTCTTTGCCATTTTTCTGAGGGCCCTTTTCAGGGCAGCCTGTGGTTTTCCCTCCTTTACCCTTATGTACAGTTTTGGATTTGTTATTGTGGGATGTTCAATATAATACTTGCTCTCAACGACCATTGGGTCCCTGGAAATCTCCTCCACCAGCGGCCTTATTATTGTATTATCTGAATTTATGACCTCGGCCTCTATGAAATCCTTCCCCTTTGAAACGATCCTGAAATTGATTTCCTGAACCATCAGGCTATTAAACTGTAAAAATTATTTAATCTTTTTGTTTTTTATGAATATCTAACAACCATCTCCTTTATTATGTCTCCCACATCATCACACCTGTCTGTTATCTTCTCCATATTTTCCGCTATTTCCTTAATTGTCAGGAATTTCTTCACATCCGTTTCCTTTATCAGCTCTTTTAGGTAAGCATCAACAATATCATCCGTTATATTTTCCAGTCTGTGCACTTCATCGCATATATTCAGTATTTCCTCATATTCTCCAAGCTTGATCTTAAAGACATTTTTCACGGCATTTGTAATTTCATTTATTGACTTATTATTTATTTCGGCCAGGGCAACGATATTCGGGTTATTTTTATCTATGCCATAAATGTATATTTTCTTGCTAGTTCCTTCAATGGCATCCATGATATCGTCAAGAGATGAAACAAGGTAAAAAATATCATTTCTCTCTATTGGCATCCTTACCCTTCTGTTCAGTTTCTTGTACACTTCACCCGAAATGGTGTCATTTATATGTTCCAGTTCCTTGATCTTCTTAATGTTTACTGAATTTTTTTCAGGATCAACAACGAGCTCATAAAGAAGTCTTGAAGCGCTGTTCAGGTTATCTATCATCGTATATATTGGCTTTGAAAATTCCTTGAATACGCTTGATGATTCTTCCAGGGTGAGATTTTTTGTTTCTTCACCGAAAAGAATTGTGAATATAAGACCGAAGAGAAGCAATGATGATATTATCATTATGGTGTAATATATTCCGAGGCAGGATTTCAATATTGGAAGTGTCAGGACACCCGATATTGCACCAAGCCTGCTTATTGCCGTAGAAGATCCCTGTGCGGTCGCCCTCAATCTTGTTGGGAAAAGTTCGAGGGGTACAAGCCATGTTGTTGTATTCGGGCCAGCGTTCTGGAATACTTCAAAAAGTGCAAAGAATAGCAGTGTTAAAATTAAATTCACCTTTACAAGAATGGAAATCAGTATAAGAAAGACGATCATTCCCGAAAATCCTACTATCTGCAGTTTAAGCCTTCCTATCCTGTCAATGAACATGATGGCAAGTATGAACCCTATTATTCCAAAAAAATAGGATATTGATGAACCGAGTATGGAATTCAACCCTTTGAATCCGAGTTCCTGCAGGATTGTTGGTTGGAATATGTTTATTCCATATACACCTATATCCATGAAAAACCATGGTATCCATGAAAAGAGTGTTCTTCTTATAAAAAGTGGGGACAGCATATCCTTAAATGAAAAAAGCTCATCTCCCGGTGTTACATTCATGTTTTCATCCGTCTGAAACTTTAATTTTTTCAATACATTGATGGCATCCTGCCCCCTTCCCTTTGAAATTAGCCATCTTGGAGATTCAGGCATGAAAGATCTCAGAAATATGACAATCAATGCCGGGACAACACCCGTCAGCAATATGAGTCTCCAGGAATCTGCACCCCATGGCGAAAAATATGCAATTATGTATCCTATGATTGATGCGCTGAATGCACCTATCCCCCAGAACATGAACGTCTTTGAAATCAGTTTTCCCCTGACATTTTTTGGCGAAAATTCCGTTACGTAAGTTGAGCTTATGGGATAATCCGCCCCTATTCCAAAACCAAGGAAAAATCTGAAGATTATCAGCTGTATCAAATTCTGGGCGAGTGCGGAAAGAATTGCAAAGAGAACAAAGAATACAAGATCTATGATATACATACTCCTTCTTCCCAGCTTGTCCGTGAAATGCCCAAATATCAGGGCTCCGAAAAACATGCCGATCAGGGCAGCAGATCCAAGGAGACCCGTAACAAATCCCTGAAGATTCTGGGGATATTCATTTATCCATGGAGTTATATATAAAAGTACTATGCTTATTATGAAAAGATCGTAACCGTCAAGGAATACTCCTGCCGAGGAAAGTAAAAAAACCTTCCTGTGAAATGAAGAATATTCCATATTGTCTATGGATTCCGTTATACTGCCTGCCATCATGATGGTAAAAGATACATTTCATATAACTTTTTTTTATAGAAAAGTTAGGGGTTTGGGGGAAGCAGTAAAACTCAGTTATTTAGGGGGAAGATACACGGACTTCCCCCAAAGGAAAGATTTGTTAATATGTTTTCTATCATATT
>JAGDXR010000047.1 GCA_023261745.1 Thermoplasmata archaeon
TTCGAGGATCAGAATGTGGCGAATACAATACTTAACAACCTTTCAGGAAATTATTAAACTCTTTTCAATTTTTTTTAAAAACAAATTTAAAAATATGATTTTTATTCTATTTCTGTGTATGATTTAGATTGCGAAATTATAAAGGAATCTCTGTTCGGTTTGAATAATAATATGAATGAATATTTTAAGGAAAAGGAAAAAATGGAAATTTTAAGGGATTACATTTTAAAGAACTGCAGTGAAATAGTACAAAAACTTTACAGTGGAGTAGAACTGAGAGGCACATATGAAAAGGGAACGGGAAAGGCCAGTCTATTTCTGTCCGATCCATTTTATGCTGAAAAAATAAAAGAAATGCTTAATGGAAATTTTTTCCCCGGCACACTGAACATCAGGGTAAATAAAAATTTCAAAAATCTTTTAATTTTTTTGAAATGTTTCCCATCATTCTCAATTAAGGGAAATAAATGGCATGGAAGCGTGTACATTCACAGGTGCAGAATATTTGATGAAGAGTGCCTTATCCTTTTTCCTGAAAAAAGTGCATATGAAGATACAGTTGAGATAGTTTCAAAGAAAAAATTATCCGAATACTATGATATGCAGTACGGAAAAGAATACACAATAAATGTTTTTGTAAAATTTTAAATTATATTGTGGATTATCTCCTTTCCTTCCATTTCCCTCTCGCAATATCTGCATTTTATTCTCAGGGGGTTCGTCAATACAACCCTGAATTCTGTAACAACAGGTTCATTCAAATTTGTGACACAGTTGGGGTTTGAGCATTTCACTATTCCAATTACCTCTCCCGGTGGAGGCACGCTATACTTTTCAGCAATATCATAATCCTTGATTTTATTGACAGTGGCACTGGGGGCAATCAGAGATATCTTTGCAATTTCCTTCGGTGCCAGAAACCTGTTTTCTATTTTCACTATATCCTTGAAGCCCATCTTTTTACTGGGGACATGAATCCCCAGGAATACCGATGTATTTATGTCCTCATCCATATGGAGTATCTTCAGCACTTTCAGTCCGAGACCCGACGGAACATGGTCTATGACCGTGCCATTCCTGATTTTTTCAATCTTCAATTCTTTACCCTCAACCATTATCTCACACCCAAAACCATGGAAAGAATTGCCATCCTTACAGGCACTCCATTGAACGCCTGTTCAAAATATTTTGCATGGGAAGTATAATCAACCTCAGGAGCTATTTCATCGACCCTTGGCAAGGGGTGCATTATAATAAGATCCTTTTTGGACTTTTCAAGCAGTGACAGATCAACCCTGTAAGAACCTGCTATTTTCATGTATTCCGTAATATCCGGAAATCTTTCCTTCTGAATCCTTGTAACATAAAGAACATCCAGGTCCCCTATAACATCATTTATGTTATCCGTTACAACGGGTTTTTCCTTTTCATGGATTTCTCTCATTATATGTTCTGGCATACCGAGTATTTTCGGTGATATGAAATACAATTTTGAACCAAGATTTGAGAGGGCAATAGCAAGTGAATGGACTGTTCTTCCATATTTGAGATCACCGAGCAGACCTATCCTCAGGTTTTTAAAGGTGCCGAAACTGTTGTGTATTGTGAACAGATCAAGAAGTGTCTGTGTTGGATGCTGGCCTGCACCATCCCCTGCATTTATGACGGGATGTTCCGCAAATTTTGCAGCAAGCCTTGCAGCACCTTCATAACTGTGCCTTATCACTATAACATCTGAATATGAATCCATCATTCTTATTGTGTCTGCGAGCGTTTCACCCTTTGAAAGTGAAGTTGATTTGGGATCTGCAAAACTGAGGACCCCTCCACCAAGCCTCTGCATTGCAGTTTCAAAGGAAAATCTTGTCCTGGTACTGGGTTCAAAAAACAGCGTTGCAAGAATTTTTCCCCTCAGGAAGTCATTTTCTTTTCCCTTCGCATAAGGTATCATTTCCTTTGCAACTTCAAAAATTTCAAAAATCTCCTTCTCAGAAAAATCCTTTATTGATACTATATCCTTTCCCTTTAGCATCACAATGATATCATTATTCAATATAAAAATATATTTTAATCTTATAGATTTTAAAAAAATAAATATATATCTTAAAGTGATTACTGATTATGGAAATTCATGACAGGATTTTGGAGGCAATAAGGCTTGCAGAAACCACAATTCCTGATGATGTTTTCAAGCATATTGAAATGGCATGGAAAAACGAGGAAAATAATGTATCAAAATCACAGTTGTCATCCATACTTGATAATGTTAAATATGCAAGGGAAAGGAAACTTCCCATATGCCAGGATACCGGTACACAGACATTTTTCATCGATGCCGGATATGATTTTCCATTCAAAAAGGAGTTGGTTGAAGCAATCAAAATTTCAGTTGAAAGGGCAACAAACCTCTATTACATAAGGCCGAATGCAGTGGACCCGTTCACGGGAAAAAATCCCGGAAACAATATTGGAAGGTTTATACCTTACATCAACTGGTATCTCAGGGATGGTGATGATGCAACGGTATATGTACTTCCCAAGGGCGGCGGATCGGAAAATGCAAGCGCCCTGGGGATGCTCAAGCCAGGTGAGGGAATCAAAGGCATGAAAAAATTCGTCATAGAGAGCATAATCAAGGCCGGGGCAAATCCATGTCCCCCAACAATTCTCGGCATTGGAATAGGCGGGGGTTCAGATCTTTCAATGAATCTTGCAAAGAGAGCGCTGCTGCGACCTCTGGGCAGGAGACATGAGGAGGAGAGGGTTGCCAGACTTGAGGAGGAAATACTTGAACTTGCAAACATGACCGAAGTTGGTACAATGGGGTGGGGTGGAAAATATTCTGTCCTTGATGTTCATATAGAATATGCATACAGACATCCCGCGTCATTTCCTGTAGGTCTTGTTGTACAGTGCTGGGCGGACAGGAGAGCTTATATAAAAATTGATTCAAAAGGTAATGTGGAGGTGTTACAATGAACTACAATCTCAGGATTCCGGAGGATCTGGATAAACTTGCCGATCTCAAAATAGGTGACATTCTCTATGTTTCGGGTCTGCTATTCACGGCACGAGATGAGGCCCATCAGCTCATGATTGAAATGCATGAAAAGGGTGAAAAATTACCATTTGATCCATCTAAGATGGTCCTTTACCACTGTGGTCCTGTGGTTAAAAAAAGTGATGGTAAATGGGAAATTCTTGCAGCAGGACCCACAACATCCGCAAGGATGGATCTGTTTGAAAAAGAGGTCATAGAGAACTTTGGTGTAAGATTCATAGTGGGCAAGGGAGGTATGGGTGACAGGACTGCCGAGGCCCTGAAAAGAGCCAAAGGTATATATGCAACGTATACAGGAGGAGCTGGGGCCCTCGCAGCCAAAAGTTTCAGGGAGGTTCTGAACGTATATTACCTTGATGAACTGGGATCGCCAGAAGCCATATGGATAATAAGGGCGGAGAATTTCGGGCCACTGATAGTTTCGATTGATCCACAAGGAAATAACTGGAACAGGATATCCAGGGAAAAAATGGAAAGGAACAAATCCATGATATTTGAAAAAATTGAAAAATCATGATTGTAATAGAAAACATTTCACAGATTGCAACACCCGAAGGCAGATCCGGCCCATTATTCGGCAGGGAAATGGGAAAATTAAGAATATATTCAGGAAAAAACATATGGATTGAAAATGGGAAAATTGCCAGAATAACCAGCGAAAGGCCCGATGGGAGATATGAGAGGATAGATGCCGAAAACGGTACGGTTTTGCCTGCATTTGTTGATCCACATACACATACAGTTTTTTCCGGTTACAGGGATTTTGAACTACAGCTCAAGCTGGATGGAAAGAGCTATTCCCAGATACTGAGTTCCGGTGGTGGAATATATCATACCGTGAAAATGGTGAGAAAAAGTTCAAGAAAAGAAATATTTGAGGAATCTTTTAAAAGAATAGAAAACATGGCAAAACACGGAACCCTTTCTGCAGAAATAAAAACTGGATATGGTCTTGACTATGAAAACGAGAGGAAGATTCTGGATGTAATTGAAGATATTTCTGAAAAAAAGATAATGGATATAAAGAAGACATTTCTATTTCACGTCATTCCTCAGGATGTTGAATATGAAACATTTTTATCATCAATGTTCAGGTTGCTCATGGAGAGAAAACAAAAAATAGATTTTGTGGACGTGTTCTGTGATGAAGGTGCATTTTCAGTGGATCAGACAAGAAACATATTCTCAAGGGCCATGGAAATGGGATTCGGTCTAAAGATTCATGCCGATGAAATAAAATACATTGGGTGTTCCCTTCTTGCCAGGGAATTTCCCTTACATTCCATTGACCATCTGCTTAACCTTCCATATGAAAACTACAGATATCTGAAAAACAGCATTCCTGTTCTTCTTCCCGGGACATCGATGACACTTATGGAAAACAGGTATGCGGATGCAAGAAAAATGATAGACAGCGGTCTTGCGGTATCCCTGGCCACGGATTTAAACCCGAACTGTTATACTGAAAACATGCAGGAAATAATTTCCCTGGCAATCTACAACATGAAGATGAAGGTAGAGGAGGCCATAACTGCATCCACACACAATGCCGCTCTGGCTGCCGGATTTAGTAAAAAGGGAAGTCTGGAAGAGGGATACGATGCAGATATAATAATACTGGATGTTCCATCATACACGCATCTCGGATACCATTTCGGTATAAACCTCGTAAGAAAAATTATAAAGAATGGTAAAGAATTGAAAATATGATTTATTTATTATATTTATAGAAACCCTCACCCGTTTTTCTACCGAGTTTTCCTGCCGCCACCATTCTCTTTAACAGAGGTGCCGGTGAGTACTTTGGATCTCCAAGATCCTTGTAGAGGACGTTCATGATATCCAGACAGACATCAAGGCCAATGAGATCCGCAAGTTCGAGCGGGCCCATTGGATGGTTCAGGCCATATTTCGCAACAAGATCTATGTCTTCAGGACCCGCAACACCTTCGCTAAGAGAAAGAATGGCCTCATTTATCAGAGGCATGAGTATTCTGTTTGCAACAAACCCCGGGTAATCCTGTGTTTTTACCGGAATTTTTTCCAGTTTTTTTGCAAGATCGTATACATAATTAACGGTTTCATCTGAAGTTCTTTCGCCCTTTACCACTTCCACCAGTTTCATCAGTGGTACGGGATTGAAGAAATGCATTCCGACGACTTTTTCAGGTCTGGATGTAGCTGATGCAAGTTTCGTTATTGATATGGATGAGGTGTTTGTGGCAAATATGACATTTCTGCCATGAATTCTGTCCAGTTTTTTGAAAAGATCGATCTTCATTTCTTCCTTTTCAACAATTGCCTCAATAATTAATTCTGCCCCGCTGGAATATCCCGGATCCTCTCCCGTTGAAATTCTCGAAATTATCGTTTCTGGATCTTCCTTTATTGCCTTTTTATCGTAGAGCTTGTTAAGGCTTTTCCTTATGTTGTTAAGTGCATTTTCCAGTATCTTTTTGTCAACATCTATCATGACGACCTGATAGCCATATGTTGCAAAGACCTGTGCTATTCCGCTTCCCATCGTTCCCGACCCAAATACTGCAATTTTCATACATATCACCTCATATTTTCAACAAGCATTGTTACGGCATTTCCCCCTCCAAGGCAGAGTGTTGCTATACCATATTTTCCCTTTACTTCAATAAGGTTATAGAGAAGGGTTGTTAAAACCCTTGCGCCGCTGGCACCGATTGGATGTCCAAGCGCAACAGCACCTCCATGAATGTTGAATCTTTCTTCGGGAATGTTCAGTTCCTTCTTGACGGCAACGCTCGCAGATGCATAAGCTTCATTATGTTCCACAATATCTATCTGGTCAATATTCATGTTCATTTTATTCAGCAATTTCCTGACACCATGTATGGGTGCCTCCATGACAAGGAGAGGTTCAACGCCCACCTCATTGTAAGATATTATTCTTGCGATAGGTTTCATATTCAATTCATCCATTTTCTTTTCGCTCATTACCATTATTGCAGATGCACCATCACTGAGCTGGGAGGCATTTCCTGCGGTGACAAATTTTCCATCCTTCAAAACAGGCTTTAATTTTGCCAGTTTTTCAGGTGATGTATCGGGTCTTATACCCTCGTCCTTATCAATTATTCCACTTTCGGTCTGTACAGGAACAATCTCCTGCCTGAACCTTCCGGATTCCGTGGCTCTAAGTGCCTTTACATGGCTCTGATAAGCAAAGTAATCTATTTCTTCCCTTGTCAGATTGTATTTCTCAGCTATAACCTCACCGGTCTTGATCATATGTACATCGTGATATGCATCCCACAGGCCATCAACAATCATCTCATCATAAAGGATTGAATTTTCGTACTTCAGTCCAAACCTGGCTCCCTTTACATAATAAGGTGCTTGGCTCATGTTTTCTATTCCCCCGGCGATTATCACATCCATATCTCCGGCCCTTATGGCCTGTGCTGCAAGCATCACCGATTTCAATCCTGAACCGCATACCATATTCATTGTAAATGCACCTATTGTATTTGGAAGACCCGATCTCAGTGCAACCTGCCTGGAAGGGTTCTGTCCAAGTCCGCAGCTCAGTACATTCCCCATTATGACTTCATCGATAATATCAGCATTCACTTTTGTTCTATTCATCAATTCTTTAACCGCAACTTTTCCTAGTTCAATGGAAGGTACGTTCAGATAAGATTTACCATATTTTCCTATTGGAGTTCTAACAGCCCCTACAATATAAGCATCCATGAATCTAGGAATACCTATTTTTTTAAAAAACTTTTTATTAATTTTTTACATCAATGTTACGATGAATTACGAACCCAAGGTCATCGAAGGCAAATGGCAGGATTACTGGGAAAAGGAAAACATTTACAGATGGAATCCTGACAGGTTAAAGGATACTTTCTCAATAGACAATCCTCCAAGGTATGCAAGTGGTGCACTGCACCTTGGTCATGCAACCCATTATACCCATATAGATATTATTGCGAGATACAAGAGGATGAGAGGTTTCAATGTATTTTTCCCCCTATGCTTTGATGTTAACGGAATGCCTATAGAGGTAAATGTTGAAAAGGAAAAAAATGTCAAGATGAAGGATATAGACAGGAAAACGTTCAATAAATGGTGTTCCGAATATGCGGAATCAAAGATAGGAATAATGACCAATCAGTTCAAGATTCTCGGCGAATCGATGGATCCCAGCATATATTATCAAACAGATTCTGATGAATACAGAAAGATCACGCAGCTGACATTTTTAGAAATGGTTGAAAAGGGTCTTGTATACAGGGGAATGCATCCCGTTAACTGGTGCCCCAGATGTTCAACGGCAATAGCAGAATCAGAAATAGAATATGTTGAAAGGGATACAAATATATATTACATAAAGTTTGATCTTGAAAATGGTTCATATACAACGATCGCTACCACAAGGCCAGAACTTCTTCCGGCATGTTTATTTCTTTCCTATAACCCGGATGATGAGAGATATTCAGAATTCAATAAGACCAGGGCCTACGTACCGCTATTTAACAGGAAGGTTCCAATAATACCGGATGAAACGGTTGATCCATCATTTGGTACGGGGATCGAGATGGTCTGTTCCATAGGCGACAAGAATGATCTGAAACTGATTAAAAAACACTCTTTCAACATAATAAAAAGCATAGACGAGGATGGCCGACTGACCGATCTGGCCGGAAAGTTTTCCGGCATGAGGATAGATGAAGCCAGAAAGGCAATTGTCCAGGAATTGAAGAATGAAAAAAGGATACTGAAAATTGAACAGATAAAGCAGAACGTGGGAACATGCTGGAGGTGCAGTACCCCAATTGAAATCGTTTCCAAGGAACAGTGGTTTTTTAACATAACAGGTTACAAGGAAAAGATTAAAGCTCTGGCGGAAAACGAAAAATGGATTCCAGAATTCATGAGAAAGAGGCTTTATGACTGGATAGACAATCTTGAATGGGACTGGGTGATATCCAGACAGAGATATTTTGCAACACCAATACCCGCATGGATATGTGAAAACGGTCATATAATATATCCAGATAAAGAGGATATAATAAAATTGAAAAGGTATATTGATCCCCTCATAGATAATCCACCACATGAAAGGTGTCCGGTATGCAATTCCGAATTGCACGGTTCAGATGAGGTTTTCGATACATGGGTGGATTCATCCATATCCCCACTGTTCAACACATTCTATTTAAGAAATGATGATCATTTCAGGGATCTCTATCCTATGAGTCTAAGGCCACAGGCACATGACATCATCAGAACATGGGCATTCTATTCGATTTACAGGTGTGGCATGCTGACAGACAAAACACCGTGGAGGGAGGTGTTCATTGATGGGCATATCCTTGCAGAGGATGGTAGGCCGATGCATTCCCACTGGGGAAATGTTGTTGATCCTTTAAAAATTATAGAGGAATACGGGACGGATGCATTCAGATATTTCACATCCACATGCATGCCAGGAGAGGATACACCTTTCAGGAAAAGGGAGATCATACATGGAAGAAAACTGCTGAACAAAATATGGAATGTATACAATTTCATGGAAGTATATGATATCAGGAATCAGGGAAATCCACCATCTGACATTATTGACAGATGGATTCTTTCTGAATTCGATATCATGATAGATGAAATGACGAAATATATGGAAGAATACAGGTTCGACAGGGCCATAAGGGTTCTGGAAAACTTTTTCTGGCACGTATTTGCAGATCAGTATATTGAGAACATAAAATACAGGATAGCCAATGATAAGGGAACAAAGACCACATTTTACAATGTATTTTATAGTATACTGAGAGCATTTTCTCCCTTCATACCTCATATAACAGAGGAAATATATCACAGGGTGTTTTCAAGGGATGAGAAAATGATATCCATCCATTTGACAAGATGGCCTGAAAAATTCAATTATAATGAAATTGAAAACGGAAGAAGACTGGTGAATCTTATATCCAGAATACGGTCATGGAAAATAGAAAACAATGTGGATTCCATCAATGAGATAAAGATAGAAACAGATAAACATGACTTGTTCGCTGAAAATGCTGAAAAGATCAAAAATATTCTGAATATAAAGAACATTTCCTTTATCAAAAAGGGAGATGTAAGGGAAAAAATAATATCCGTAAAACCAGATTACAAAAAGCTCGGCCCCATTCTAAAGAATGATCTAAATGAATTTTCTGAATATTTAAAAAATATTGATGTCAACAATATCGAAGAAATAATTTTCAGGAGTCAGAAAATACCCAGAGAATATCTGATAATAGAAAAAGCATCCTTTCTTGAAGACAGGGAGGTCATCTATATAAAGGGTGAATTGGATGGTATAATCATAATACCATGAATTAAAAGCAAAATTAATATAATCTTTTATGCCTATAAATTATTGTGATATAGATGGCTGAAAATAAATCTTCATACAGTTCAATGGATCATTTAACACTTGATATATATAAAAAAATATTCAAGATCAACAGACCCATGAAGGTCAAGGTTGTTTCAGGAGAAACGTCTCTATCGGCCATGACACCCATACCTCCGGTGAACAACCCGGATTTCAAAGTTGAAAAGATATACAAGATTACCTATCCATTTACATTTGCCAGAATACTCTTCAATACAAAATCATTCGAATATTATTATGAGGTTATAGAACCGCCCCTGAGCTACAGGATGAACCAGATTTTAAAGGATGTATACACATCACTCAATCAGACACTCAAATATGAATGGTATCTTAAGACATCGACTGAAAAGGAAAGGTATCTTACCGAATCCGTTCAGAAATACCTCGAAAGCAGGAATATTCATATTGCCCCCATGGACATGGAAAGGCTCTTTTACTATGTCAAAAGAGATTTCGTAAAATATCAGAAGATCGATGCGCTGATAAATGATGAAAACGTGGAAGATATATCATGTGATGGTGTAAACATACCCATTTACATTTATCATAAGGAATACGGTTCTATAAAGACAAACGTCATATTCCATGACGATGATGAACTGAACAGCTTCATAGTCTATATATCACAGAAATGCATGAAACAGATATCCGTATCCGACCCCATCCTTGATGGAACAACACCTGAGGGTCACAGGGTTCAGGCAACATATGCAAGGGAGGTTACAACCAGGGGTGCAACGTTCACAATAAGAAGGTTCAAGGAAAAACCATTCACACCGACAGACCTCGTAAAAAATCATACCGCAGATCCAGAGATGGTTGCATATCTCTGGCTCGGTGTTGAACTTGGTGAATCCATGATAATCATCGGTGGTCCTGCAAGTGGAAAAACATCCACCCTCAATGCCATGACAATATTCATACCTCCAGCGGCCAAGATTGTAAGCATTGAGGATACCAGGGAAATAAATCTACCACATCAGAACTGGATACCAGGTACCACAAGGAGCGGTGCAGGTGAAAAGAGTATTACAGGAAAAGCATCCGGAGAAATTGATATGTATGACCTTGTCAGGGCAGCTCTGAGGCAGAGACCGAGGTACATAATCGTCGGTGAGGTAAGGGGTAAGGAAACGTATACCATGTTCCAGGCCATGGCCACAGGTCACACCACATATTCTACCATGCATGCGGAATCCGTAAAGGCCATGGTAAATAGGCTTGAAAATCCTCCCATAAATACACCAAGGATACTGATGACTGCCCTGAACAATGTCATAATTCAGACACAGGTCAAGGTAAGGGATCAGCAGGTGAGAAGGATAAAGGAGATAGTTGAAATCGTGGGTTTTGAGCCTGAAACAAATGAGCTCATTACAAACGTTGTATTTGAATGGGATCCAAAGAAGGATAAATTCATATTTAAAGGCCATTCATATCTGTATGATAAAATTATAAATCTCAAAAACTGGACGCATGAAGAGATGGATATGGAGTTTGAGAGAAGGGTTAATGTTATAAAATACATGGCCCAGAAAAATATGACAGATTACAGGGACATATGGAAGATCATAACAAATTATTACAGGGATCCCAATGAAACCATGAAGGAAATAATGAAGGAATTGAAAGTAGAGGAGGAATAAAATACATATTGAATTTTAGCATTGTAAAAAATCTGCGGTGGATGATTTGTATTGTATAATAAACATCAGTCAGGAGGATAAAAATGAGGGTGGCCATAGGCGGGACATTCCAGATAATACATGACGGGCATAAAAGACTTATAGACAGGGCATTTGAAGCAGGTGATCATATTCTGATTGGATTGACAAGTGATGAATTTGCAAGGTCAATAAGAAAATATGATGTAAAGAAATATGAGATAAGAAAAATGAATCTTGAAAATTACATATCAAGGTTCAAAAAAAGTTATGAAATAAGAAAAATAGAGGATCACTACGGTCCCACAGTTGAAGAGGACTTTGATTTGATTGTTGTGAGCCATGAAACGAAACAGTATGCATATGAGATCAACAATATTAGGATATCAAGGAAAAAGAAACCACTAAAAATAATAAATATAGGCAGGGTTCTTGCGGAAGATTTCATTCCAATAACATCAACAAGGATAATCAATGGTCTTATAGATGAAAAGGGCAAAAGAATGAAAAATATAAGGATAGGTGTGGGAACAGGAAATGATCTTAAGTTGAAGGCTGTGAAAGATGTTTTTTCCAGATATTTCAACAATTTTGAAATAATAAAGAAGGAGGTCGAACTTGAAATAAGGCAGCCTTTAAATCTTGAAGACGGTATAAAATGTTCATACAAAAGAGCCCGTGAATCTCTTGATGACAATGATTATGGAATAGGTATAGAGGCAACGTTAATCTACAGTGAAACAATAAAAAAATATTTTGATGTTCATGTTGTTACATTAATGGATTCATTGAAGAATGTTAATTATTCCATTTCACGAGGTTTTCTATATCCTGATTCTTTCATGAGGGAATTCAGGGAAGAGATAGGTCCGGATTTTGACCGATATTACGGTACGGATAAAATAGGAAAGGATAAAGGTGCAGTAGGATTTCTTACAGATAACCGGATAACAAGGTATGATCTGATAAAGGAATCCCTAGAAATGACATTATTGCAGAAAATATCCCCATATTATTACCTATAAAAATATATTCAATGCGCTGAGGAGCTGATCAAGCGTGATTATTCCCTTAAGGGAAGCACCTGCTGCTTTTATATGTCCTCCACCACCAAGTGGAATAGCAACCTTCAAAATATCCGGGCCCTTTGATCGGAATTCCAGTTTTGTGTAAACAAATTCTCTGTTAAACCTTGTGAATTTCACCACCAGAATATCCCAGTCATCGTCTATTATTTCCTGTATCTTGTATACGGGTATATTTGCCTTTGTTTCTATTACTGTAACCTTATAATCCTTTATTATGAATTTTTTCGTATTGGCTTTAATTTCATTTTCCAGCTTTTTGATTTCATCTATAAATGATTCGATCAGTTCATTGTTTTCCTCTATAATTCTGTCTATATCCTTTTCAGCCATTTTATAAACAAGGTTTTCAAGGGCGTATTCTATTGCCCTTCCTTTGTAAAACCTTAGGGCTGAAATCATATCCCTGAATTTTATTTCCCTGACATTTGATGGTTTATTCTGGTCCAGATTATTTGCAACTTCAATCATGTTATCAAAAATCATATATAAATTACCTATAACTGCAGCCGCACTGGGTTCATATGCAATATGTATTTCGACATTATCATAATGCTTAATCGGAGCCCACTGATGATGATCTATCCATATTGTCCTGTTATATACAGCGGCTAGTCTCAATGCTATTTCATTACCACCTATATCCAGGATGTATAATTTGTCGAGATTGTCCTCACCCAGGATAGACCTTGCAATGGAATCCTTGATTATCGAAGGATTGGAAAAATAGATCCTCTTTGGTTTTTCAACATACTTCACTATCAGATATGCAGATATCACACCATCTGCATCCATGTGTGTTATTATGTTGCACATGATTTACCACAAATTATTTTAGAAATTAAATCAAATTAAATAAAATTTTTGAAAATAGAAAGTCAGACAAAATTGTTATTGAGAAAATTTTTATATTCATATTTAGGTAATGAAATTATTATAGGAGGTGTCATATTGGTGAATAAAACTATATCAGTTTTAATAATACTCGTTGTATTGATCACGTCATTTTCTTCATTAACATTGCCCATGAATACACGCAGTAATAACACCGTAAATGAATCTGCATATCCCATTGTTTATATTTCCTCAAATTTTGTCATAAACTCAAGCACTATTGATCCTATAACAGGACAGAAAGGTATCTACGGTTTTTCAGCCAATGTTGTTGTCCTTTCAGGTGGAAATCTAACCGTTGATAATGCGACCCTTTACTTTATTTCAGATCAGATATCCCCAGTAAGCTTAACTGTTGAATCCGGAGGAATTTTAATGCTCAGGAATTCCATTTTAACAACAGATCCCGACAGGTATGCTCCATCGCTGAACTTTACGATAAATGATAACGGTGGAACAATATTCCTTTACAATTCGATTATAACATACCCTGGCTGGCTCAACATGTCAAATTCAAATATTTACATAACAAATTCAGTTTTCAGGGCCCCCTCATCATTCCAGGTTGATCAGGCAAACGCTTTTGGTTATCCAGTCCTAGATGATTATCTGATCGCCCATGGCCCGGTACCATATTTCTATAACGATCAGATCATCATCAGTAATGGATCATTCAGGGATCTCCCATCCTGGGTTGCTTCGACTGAAAATCAACCTGTAACTACAGGAACCGGAAACATAATAACAAAAACAGTATCTGCTGGTCAAACAGTCAATGTTCTGAAAACATTCAGCATTCCAGGAAATATTTTCCCTTATCTGACTTTTTCAAATGCAACACTCAGTATAAATTATTCAACATCAAGTCCAAATTCCACGGGATCCATGGTGGTCCCATATTTCAAAGGAGTTAAAACACAGGGATTTTCATTGTCTCCCAGTACAAAAGCCACAACATACACATGGAATCTTATATCATTTTTAAATGATATATATCCTGCAAATACATCATACTTTAAGACCCCTGGTAATATATTTATAAATGTAACAGGGCCAAAGGTTGGAAGTTTAAACATAAATTCAATAACGATAAATCTTTCTGATCCCATAAATTATAATAATACGGATGATTTTTATTACCATAATTTTAATTTAATAAATTCCAATTTATATGCGAAGGATTTATTTATAAGTCTTAACAGCACATACATAAATGGAAATCCACAGAAAAACATGATGTTTCTCGAAAATTCAAAGGCCTATATACTTAATCTGACAGTAATAAATTCAACAGTTAATAACTATGACCCCCCTTACTGGATTGACTCCAATTCAGCAATATATATTTACAGATACATGGTTTTCAAGGCTTATAATTTCAATAAATCACCTATATCCGGTATAAATATTTCTGTATCTCCAGATATATTGAATGAATACCAGGGCTCAAACATCGTAATGAGCAATAATACGGTAGAGTCTTTAAACACCATATTATATAACGAGTTTTCAATACCTAACACGTTCAGAACAAATGCATCGGGCTTTGCGGTTATCCCTCTCTTCAGTGATCTGATCCAGATGACATACTGGCCAAATGCACTTTATGGTGGAAATTATATTTTCAATCTGACCCTTAATGGACATTTCTTGAAAAACATGGAGGTTGGTCTCCCACCATTCCCGAATCTCTATTCTAAGGAAAACTTTTACGTAATTCCGTTAAAGCTCATTATTCCACAGATAATAATCTCAAATGTCACAGCATCTTCAATGATGATCCATAATTTCAATTATACGATAGTTGCACACATCAAGGTTTATGGAGGAAATTTAACAAATGTTCCAATCAGATTTTCATTACCCGGATATACAAAGATAATATATTCTAATTTATATATAAATAAAACAAACAACATATCAATATATTATAATGTACCAGATAATATATCCCCAGGAAATTATACATTAAACATCACTGTTAATCCATCTCAGTCCATACTCGAGAGCAATTATTCTGGAGATTATTATTCAAAAAATATAATGATATATCCTGATGTTGAGATTTCCATAAGTTCAGTTAATTTTTCAAATTTCATTCTTTACGCATCGGTTTATTTAAACATAACAGTTACAAATCAGGGTTCAGATTCAACAGGACAATTTACCGTTTCCATGAGGCTTATAGGTCCTGGAATGAATGTAACAAATACATGGTATATCTCATTAGGTGGCAAAGCCAGCAAAATTATAACATATCAGTTCACACCTACAAATATAGGAACATATTATGCATACGTCAGGGCTTATTATTACTGGGATATAAATCCACAGGAAATGGTATTAAGTAATACAACTCAATCCACAATCACATATTATTTCATACCAACTTCAACGAATTATGTCATACAATCAAATATTTCATCTTCACAGCCGATGAATATTCTATTATTTACTAAAATTGGAGTTAATGGAATTCTGGCTCAGTATGCCCCCAATGTAAGTGTATCATATTATGATATATCCGATGGAGTATTCCTTAATAATGTTCTTACACATTATTCCAATGGATATTTATATGCAAATCTGACAACAAATTATTTCATTTACGGTCATGATTATAAGGTGGAAGCAATTCTTTCTAATCCTTATTATAATGTATCAAAGCTAACATTCATTTATTACAATTTCACCATTGATATTCCTTATGTACAGTCATATATTTCATCAGGGCCATCATACTCAGGCCCATACATGAATGGAACAACTGTTCCACTGTATGTTAATTTCACGGTAGGAAATCTTGCAATTACAAATCTAAACGTAATTTTACAGATACCAAGTTTAAATATACAGAAGGTATGGACATTGAATGTAACTCCGGGAGAGTCCGTCAGCCTGATATACTTCATGAATACTTCCCTGATCCAATTCAGTGGTAGAAATGTTGTAATCGTCAATTACTATATTTATATTACATATCCACAGATATTTCCATATTACGTATTTCTATCATCCAATTCATTCACTGTTTATGAAAGGCCAGAATTATCCATAACAGAATTTTCATATGTTCCAAACAACTATGTATCATATTCAAACGGAGTTCTTAATGTCCCAGTGGGTGTAAACTTTGAAATTAAACTTTCAGTAACGAATACCGGTGGATGGACAGCATATGGAGTTTCAACGTTTACCATATTTTCAAATACCACAATTTTAATAACTAAGAATTTTACAAATATTGCACCTGGCCAAACGGTTAATTTATATTATAATATGAGTGCAAATCAGCTGGGGTTGACTCCACTTTCTGCCTATGTAAATTATACAAATATTACACAGAAGGTACCCGGGCCAAAGATGGCTTCATTCTATTATTATGGTGTTATGCCAAATACAAATGTATTTGTCAGTTTAAGCCCAACACCACCATATCAGACAGGACAGCAGTTTACAATCACGGTAATGATTGAAAATGTCAATGCCACAAGACAGCAGGGGAAATTAGTTTACATGAAAAATATACCGGTGAATGTCGATATAGGCCCATATTATTATACGGGAAATACTGGATTGACAGGAATAGCCACAATACCTGTAACTTTAAAATCTTCAGGAACATATCCTATAACTGTTCATTATTCAATCTACACATCATTGCAGACATATACATATCCGGGAACAATATCTATAACATCACCACCAATTTCGATACCTATATGGCTGATAGCAGTCATAGTTGTCATCATAGCTATTGTGGGATTTCTCGGATATTCATTCATGAAATACAAGAGAGTTGAAAAGAACCTCATGATATGCGGCAACTGCGGAAGTCTCATTCCAGCGGATTCAGATAAATGCCCTGTATGCGGAGTGGTATTTGAAAAGGAGAATGTTAAATGCGGCAACTGCGGTTCATGGATCAAGAAAGATGCAAAATACTGCCCGGTCTGTGGTGTAGTCTATACGGACGAATCTGACCCTGAATATTCGAAATTGTCTGAATACAAGAAACAGTACGATGCTGAAATTCAGAAATTCAAGGATGAGGCAAAAAGAGATCTTGGAGATAAGTTCTCAGATGAGGAATTCTACAAGTGGTGGTCAAATAAGCCTGAATTCATGACATTTGAAAGGTTCCTTGAGAGAAAGGGAGAAGAATCCGGACCAACAGTCATATGTCCTGTCTGCGGAACACCAAATCCAAAGGGTGCAAAGTACTGCAAGGTCTGTGGATCCCCATTACCGCAGGAAGAAAATAAATAAATCTTTTTAAATTTATATTATTTTTTTATAATATAAGCTGATATTTGAGGTTACTGTTTTTACATAATCAGAAATACAGATCAATATTTATTATTATAAAAATAATATAAATGTTAAAAATTTATATATAAATATGTATTGAAATATATGAAAACTTTCTATTATTTTTTCAATTCATTCTGTATCTTTTCAATCATAGTATCAGAATCCTTATAGTATTCACTTACTATTTTTGCCACATCCTTGTAATTTGTGACGCTGACCTTTTCCATATATTCAAGAACAAGCTCTCTTCTCCTGACTTCAATTTCCATTCTTCTGGGAGACCAGTTCCTTATTGTTGATATTTTTTCATATACGTAAGAATGGCCGCTGTAATTGAATGTGTCATCACCAGGATTCCAGACATATGCATTATTTGTTACAAGTTCATTTGTTTCAGGATCCAGTGCAACGATTTCTGTAAGTGCTTTTACCCTTCTTGTCATTTTTGGACCCACCTTAACCTGGCCTTGTAAAAGAACAATGTCAAGAGAGGTAATCAGAGCTCTGGGCAGGTTTATCGGTGCATTTTCAAGCCTGTGAACCAGAGATTTGACATCATCTGCGTGGAATGTTGTATAGCATGTTTTTCCTGTTGCCATTGCCTGAAATACAGTATATGCCTCGGGGCCTCTCACCTCTCCTACAATGATGTACTGTGGTCTTTGCCTAAGAGCAGCCGTTAAAAGATCAAACATGTCTATTTCTCCGGCCTTTTTACCTGTAACAGGGTTGTATTCGCCATATCCTTCCCTTGTCAGGCCGGGTATCCAGTTTTCCTGTGGAAGGTTCAGTTCCCTTGTATCTTCAATGCTCACAATTTTTGCTGTTGGTGGAATAAAGAGCAGTGTTGCATTCAAGGTTGTTGTTTTACCTGAAGCTGTTCCTCCTGCTATAATCATGCTCATCCCATTTTCAACGGCAAGCCATAGATATGCCATCATTTCCCTTGACATCGTTTTGAATTTAATAAGATCCAGAGGAGTAAATGGATTAGGCTTGAATCTTCTTATCGTAAATGATGAACCTCTTTTTGTAACATATTTTCCCAGAGTTGCCTGAAGCCTTGAACCATCAGGCAGTGTGGCATCAACCATAGGAGTAGCAATTGAAATGTGTCTTCCAGACTTCTGTACAATCCAAACAACAAATTTGTCTAATGTCTCATCATTTTCAAATTTCAGATTTGACCTTATTGATTCATATTTTCTGTGATATATGTATATTGGGATGTTCACACCATCACAGGATATATCTTCTACCTCAGGATCCATCATTGGGACCTGCAGTGGTCCATAGCCTACAAAATCTCTATTTAAATAATAAATGTATTTAGTTCTTGTTTCGTTTGTTATTGTTTCTCCCAGGTCCCCCACCACAGTATCCATTAAATCTATAAGATATCTCTTTCTCTGATTTTCATTTTCAAATTCTTGATAATTTATATCATCTATTATCCTCGACTTAATGGTGTCAAAAAGTTTTTGTTCTGCAATGTTCAATGGAGGTTCAATGATTTCATAAAGATATTCATTGAAAACAACATTGAATAATATTCTGACATATGAATATGGTTTTTCAATCGGCATTAGATCGATCTGTTTGAGATTCGGATCTTTAATTTCCGGGATTGGTGTCTGATAGTTTATTCCTGAAAAAGATATATCCACTGGAGATAATACTTTTATGTTTTTATTTTCAATATCCTTCTTTACAAAAGGTTTAACTACTTTTAGGTACCATGTTCCATATTTTTTATTATTTTCAACCATTTAATTCACCTCATGCCAGCCCCATCAATTTCAGGAATATATAACCGGCAAGGAACAGTACGAATCCCAAGAAAAATCCGGATTCATATTTACCATTCGATAAAACTCCCGCTATAACCCCATCACCAAGACCATTTATTAAGGTTGCAGCAACAAATGTAAATTCAACCTCAGGAATTAGCTTATAATTAACGGTTACAGGTGTTCCGGCAGAGGTTGATACTCCAGCAAGTGCACTTCCAGCTTTATACATTTCAGGGAAGAAGCTAGCAGCCAGAATTAAAATGGTAGCAAGAAAAACTCCGTATGCAATAAACATAACAAAAACGTATGTTTGCATCTCTATTACTCTTTCTTTTTCAACTAGCTGTTCCTCCAGGGCTGCATGTGAAACCATGTGCAAAACATCGGAAACGTTACCACCGGATTCATTTGCTTTTATTATTATGGTAATCATTCTCTCCACAAGCGGTGTTTTTATTCTTTCCTTAAAACTTTCCAGTGCTTCTTTAACTGGAACTCCCCATTCTATCTGAGCGGCCATTTTCTTTATTTCATCTGTTAGAGGACCATATCTTCCATTTGCTGCAACTATTATGCTATCTGATAGTGTCATGCCGAACCTTGATGCTTCAGCAAGATCTCTCAGAAAATCTGGCAATCTTGCCTCAATTGCCTTGATTCTTTTATTTTTAATATTCCAATACATACCATATGGACCAAAATAGAGAGAAATCCCAATTACAATCAGATCCAGGGGCTTTAAGGGACCCAAGGTTTTCCCATTTAGGGCATAAACTGCCCCTATTAATATGAATACTGTACCTATTGCTATTGAAATATACCATATCATCTTCCCCTTATCTGTATTTTTTGATTTTTCTTTATGTTCATTCATGATACCACCTCACTTGTAGATTTTATTATCCATGCGAACAAACCTATCAATACAGGTAGCATAACGAAGACTGTGAAATCAAGAAGAATAATATTCGTGGAAGAATTTGGAGTTATAAGAGCCATTATTGCAATGATTATTATCAGGAAAAGCGGAAATGCCACACCTACATTAACAAAACTTTCCGCGAAAAGTGCTATGGTTTCCATTGTTCTTTTCATCTGCAATTTTCTCTCATTTTCATATTCCTGAGCCTTGGCAATAAAATACGGTTTTAATCTTCCTCCAGAGGTGGAGGTTGTCACAACACCCTGCAAAAATTCAGACCATTTCTGGCTCGGGGATCTTTTTGCAGCTTCCCTCAATGAAGTTAATATATCTTTACCCAGTAGTTCTGTATCTCTTGTAATCCATTCTGCCTCTTTTGCAACTTCACCATATTCCCTTCTTGTGGCCAGTTCCTTGAATATCATATCTACATTAACGTCTGCTGATGCCAATGCAGAAATGAAGTTCATTGCCGAAGGTAATTTTCCGTCAATCTTTTTTCCTCTATTTTTTGCAACCGATGCAGGATTTCCCATCATTATTGTATATACAATTACAGGAATTATGATAGCTGCCAGAATAGCAATTATAATAAGTATTATATTACCTATTATTGCAGCAATAATCAAAAGTAAAATCATCGGTATGATTATTAATAAAGAAACCATATATATGTAAGCTACATATTCATGAGCCCTCAGAGGCATGTGTGCCTTTAATAAATCATCAGCCAGTTTAGGTATGTTTTTGTTTTTCATTGCCCTTTTTCCAAATAAAGACAATGCAGTTTTCTGCAGGGGAGTTAGGGTAGAGAATGAAGGCCCAGTGCCTTTTGGTACGCTTATTTTATACACTTTATTTTGTTCAGGAGATAACCTTTTTTTCCCTCTAATAACCTCGAAAAAACTAGGTTTTGATTCATTATTATTTGTGGTCATTTTATTACACCTCAACTTGATTCCATATTAATCATAAGATATGATGTGATTACATTAACTACTGTAACATTTTCAAAAGTTATTTCATTATTATTTACTAATAGATATTCACCGTTGTATCCATAAAGAAGAGACTGTGAGTAATACCATGCAGCAAGAGTATCAGCATAATTGTAAGTTTTATTTATTGTTATGTTAACATATTTAAAAGATGATGTATTTGTATACGTATTTCTTGTTATTCCCAGAAGAGATATTCCAAGACTTTCGGTATTGGTACCTGTGTTTGATCCAGGCATGCCAACAATATTATAGATATAATAGTTTAAAATATATCCCTTAGATGTATTCTGTATTGAGAAACCAGGACCTACAAATATCGTAGAAGTATTATAGTTTACATTATTTCTGACAATTGCCCCATTCACGTATATTATCTTTTCCTGAGGATAATAACTGTTTAGAGCATAAATCTGAACATATCCCGTTGAATTATCTTCAAGAATATATTTTCCCTTGTTAAATATTGTTATATTTGTAACGTTGGATGCAATTGAGACTGTTATCTGTGAAGGAGTAGATGGTGCAAAAATAGGAATTCCCGAAGCTCCCATTGGGACGTTCACAGATAATGAATAATTCACCTGATCTGTTGCGACCAGAAGATCTATGAATGTCTTCATCTGGGATAATGAATAAATTATTTGTGAATCATGCTGTGCCTCATTTGTTTTCATATAAACGGGAACATACTGTGTCATGAATGCAGAAATTAATGTGACAATTAATAATAATGCAAATAAAGTACCTATAACCGATGCAACACCTTTATCTTTATAAAATACCCTATTCATACGATAAAATTATGGATATCTTCTTATTTAAATTTTATTAATTCAGCGGCATCTTGTGATATTCTGAAATAATTTCACATATATAATATGATATAATTACGGGAAAATGACAAGAACGCTCTGACCTTTAGGGAGGAGATGAATTGTGAAAGATATAAATATAGGAAAGAAGATAGTGTGCATGTGGA
>JAGDXR010000025.1 GCA_023261745.1 Thermoplasmata archaeon
AAAATACTTGGTTCATGGTCACCATGTGAGCTGGAGAAATTCATAGAATACAAGGCAGAGGATGCGGGTAAGATTGTAGTATACGTAAATCCGAAATATACATCACAGAGATGTTTAAGGTGTGGATATACAGATAAAAATAACAGGCAGGGTTCAGTATTCAGATGCGGAAAATGTGGCTTTGAATTTAATGCAAATCTGAATGCCTCAAGGAACATCGAAGTACTCGGTAAATCTGAGTACTTCAGGTTGCTGTCAGCCAGCCGATCTTTGCGATTTAATGAACCTTCAGCCACAGGTGGAGGGGAGACCAGAAACAAGCTCTTTAACGAGGATTAGCTGACTGAAAAGTCATATCAAAAAAAATAAATTTATGAAATAAAATTATGATATGGAGGTAATTTTATGGACATTGCACCTGTAATAAAAACCTTGAAAAATGGAAAAAATGAGTATAAAATGATATCTATAAAGGGTCTAAATGATATGGGATATGATGTTTCAAAAATGCCATATTCTTTGAGGATAATTCTTGAAAATATTCTTAGAAGGTATGATGGAAAAAATGTAACCGAGGAACATATCAAAAATATAATATATGGAAAGGATGAAGAGATTCCATTTTATCCTGAAAGGATAGTTCTTCAGGATTATACAGGAATTCCCGTTGTTCTGGATCTTGTTGCCATGAGGAACGCGCTATCAAGGATGAACAAGGACCCCGGAATGGTAAACCCAGCCAATCCTGTTCATCTAATAGTTGATCATTCAGTTCAGGTAGATCTATTCGGTACCAAGTATGCAATGCTTGAAAATATGAGACTTGAATACCAGAGAAATGCAGAGAGATATACCGTACTGAAATGGGCAACAAAAAACTTCAATAAATTCAACGTAGTACCACCAGGAAATGGTATAATACATCAGGTAAATACGGAATACCTGTCATCAATTGTAATAACAAATGATGGTTATGTCTTTCCTGAAACTTTACTTGGTACAGATTCCCATACTACAATGATAAATGGTCTAGGTATTGTTGGTTGGGGTGTTGGTGGTATAGAAGCCGAAGCAGTAATTGTTGGTGAACCAACATATATCACAGTTCCCAAAGTTGTGGGTGTAAAATTGATAAATTCCCCCAGGCCGGGAGTATCTTCAACCGATATAGTTTTGACAATCACACAATTCCTGAGGGAAAAGAAAGTTGTTGGAAAATTTGTTGAATTTATTGGTCCGGGACTCAAAAATATGTCGGCTCAGGATAGAACCACAGTCGCAAACATGGCTCCGGAATATGGTGCAACCATGGGCTATTTCCCGGTCGATGAAGAAACACTGAGATATCTTTATTTAACGGGCAGAAAGAAATCTCAGATAAACCTAATTAAAAATTATATGAAGAATCAGGGTCTGTTTTATGATGAAAACAATCAAATAACCTACAGTGAGGTATATGAATTTGATTTATCAAAAGTGGAGCCGAGTATAGCTGGGCCAAAAAATCCTGATGAGAGGATATCACTTTCCAGTGCAAACCAGAAAATGCATGATCTTGCCAAAGAACTAAACATGGACAGCAGGGAACCTTCCATAATAAGCATAAATGGCAGAAAGGTTGAATTCGGAAATTATTCAGTTGTTATAGCTGCAATAACCAGCTGTACAAACACATCAAATCCGAATGTTCTTATCGGAGCTGGTATACTGGCAAAGAAGGCCGTTGAAAATGGTCTGACAGTCAAACCTTATGTGAAGACAAGCTTTGCCCCTGGTTCGGTTGTAGTGGACGAATACATGGAAAAATCGGGATTGATGCCATACCTTGAAGCTCTTGGATTTCACATCGTAGCTCATGGGTGTACTACATGCATAGGAAACAGCGGGCCTTTAATACCTGAAGTTGAAAAAACCATAAGAGAAAAGGATTACTATACGGCTGCTGTATTGAGCGGAAACAGGAATTTTGAGGGAAGGATCAACGTTTATGTAAAGGGAACATTTCTAGCATCCCCTATTCTTGTTGTTGCCTATGCAATAGCTGGAAGGATTGACATCGATTTTGAAAGGGAACCGATAGGGTATGACCCAAATGGAAAAGCAATATATCTCAAAGATATCTGGCCAAATAACGATGAAATAAAGGATTACATAATGAATTATCTGGACAGGGATATATACGTTGAAAAATACAGAAACGTTTTTGAGGGAAACAGTCTATGGCAATCTCTTTCAATTCCTGAAGGAAATATGTTCAGGTTTGATGAAAAATCGACATATATCAAGGAACCTCCATGGTTTGAGGCTTTTTCAGAAACTCCACCAGGAATTCATGAAATTAGATCTGCGAGAATAATCGCCATTTTCGGTGATAATATAACAACCGATCACATTTCGCCTGCCGGCGCAATTATTACAGATAAATCTATTCTTGAAAAGATAGATCTGAACAATCCAGAAACATATAAACTGGTACCGCCTGCAGCAATATATCTTCTTAAAAACGGTGTAAAACCAGAGGATTTCAATACATATGGTTCCAGGAGAGGTAATCATGAGGTTATGGTAAGGGGTGGATTTTCCAATCCAAAGATCAGAAATAAGATGGTTGATATTCTTGGAGGATTTACAAAATACTATCCCGGAGGCGAAATAATGTCAATATATGATGCGGCCATGAAATACAGGTCCCAAGGAATCCCCCTAGTTATATTTGCCGGAAAAAGGTATGGTCAGGGTAGCAGCAGGGACTGGGCAGCAAAGGCCACTGCTCTTCTTGGGATCAGGGCTGTAATAGCAGAAAATTTTGAGAGAATTCATAGAAGTAACCTAGTAGACATGGGTGTAATCCCCATACAGATTGACGTAGCAGTGGATTCACTCAATCTGAAGGGTGATGAGATAATTGACATTAAGGGTATAGAGGATGCCCAGCCCAAGGGAAAGGTTAAGATAACAATCAACGGTCAGAGAGAAATAGATGGATTATTGAGAATTGACACCCAGGCTGAACTGGAGTATGTTAAACATGGAGGAATACTGCAATACACCCTCAGAAAAATGACAAAATAATTTTTTTAAATTTTTTAGGGATAATGTTAAATATCTAAATTTAAATTTTTTATTGTGAAAATCATAGATACATTATTGAATGCATATCATGGGATAGATAACGGGGGAAAGATAATCCTTCTGGAAGGAAACGAAGGTTCAGGTAAAACATCTATAATTAACGAATTTTGCAATAAAATAAAAGAAGAAAACACAATATGCATAAATCTATCATTTGCCGGGTATTCTGAAAACCTTGGTGTTATACCCGAGGCCGAAATAATAAAGGCTCTGGAAAAATCCATTCCCGAAAGTCACAAAAAGGCATTTCAAAATTTCTTCATATTTGAGGAAAAGGACATCATTTCAGTAATAACCCTTATAGCATCCATTTACAAAGTTATTCTTATATTCGATGATGCTGAGGATGCCCCCTCTTCTATATTAAACAACATTCTGTATCTCGGGATGAATCATAGGGATAAAAAGATGATCATTCTGCTCTCATACAATCCGTATCTGATATCCAAAAACATGAATGAATTTATGATAAAGTTAAATACAATTCCTGAAAATTATATTCAAAAAATCAGGATTTCTCCCATGAGTTCTGAAGAGGCGAAAGAAATTGTAAGTAAAAAGGGATACAATTTTCCTGATTATGTTATTGAAAGGATCAATCAGGTGGCCAACGGAAACGTAAGGAATTTTATAGATATAATAAATTATTTACAGAGCAGAAATGTTGTGGATAGAGATGGTTATTTTATTGGAAATTACAATGATCTTGATACAATTGCAGTGAGTACATTAAACAATTACCTTCTATCTTTGTTGGCCTCTCTAAAGGATGAGGAAATAGATTTTCTTAGCTGTGCAGCCATAGTAGGATTCACATTCAGCAGGGATGAAATAAAATATCTTATGAAAATTGACGATGACAGATTTAACAATGTTGCAGAAAAATTGGTTAAAATGAATATTTTATCAAAAAATAATGATAATGAATATTCTTTCACAAACCGAATTTTCATTGACACGGTCCTAAAAAAATATATATCGAATTTGAAAAAAAAGGTCTTGAGTAAAAAACTTGCGGAATACTATGAATCAAGAAATGAAAACAACATAAAGATAGGTTCATTATATATGCAGGCAGGAGAGACTCTAAAATCATTTGAATATTTGAAAAAAGGGATCGAGGAATTCTTTTCACAAAAAAATTATAGAGGGGTTATAGAACTATACGGAAAAATTTCTAACGCCGGAAAATATGATGATTATTTTATCATAGGGTATTCATATTACAAGACAGGAAAATTTGAAAGGGCCCTAGAATTCTTCCTGAAGGGTAAAAATGACCTAAAATCCCAGATATACGCAGCGTTAAGTTATATAGATCTTGGAAATGTCATAGAAGCAGAAAAATTATTGATGGAAATAGATGAGTCTAAATTGAATCAGGATATTCAGTATCTTTACCATTTTGCACTAGCCTTAATAGAGGAGAAAAATTTAAATTTTTCAAGGGAGGAAGAATATTTACTTAAAGCTAAGGAAATTGCAGAAATTCAGAATGACCCTGAAAAACTGGCATATATTTACAAGCAGATGGGGATATATTATTATCTCAGGGGTGAATTTGAAAAAGCCAGCAGTTATTTTGAAAGCAGTCTGGTTTATTTTAATAAAATAAGGGATTATGATGGAATAGCAAGGATCTATAATAATCTTGCAATATTAAATCATGCAAAAAATGTAAACATATCCAAGGAATATTACGAAAAGGCGCTGAGCATGGGTTATCTGGCAGGGAATAACTATATTCTATTTGTTATAAATTACAACCTTTCAATTATGAATTTCTGGTCAGGTAATGTTGTGGAGGCTGAAAAACTAATCAATGTGGCAAATAAATTATCAAAAATGTTAAATGAATTTGACGTCAGGCATGCAATAAATGCAATGATGGCCGATATAAATACCATGCATGGAAGATTTTCCACTGCAAGGGATTATATTGATGACGCAATAGAAATTACAGAAAATCATAATTATATTTATTATAACGATCTTTATTCGATAAAGAAAAATACTATAAATATCATATTTGGAAGTAATCCAAATCTTGAGGAAATAAATGACTATGCTGAAAGAATATACAAGAATCCCATGACTCCTCTGATTCCTCTGGTTCATGGGGAGATCGGCATTTCATACTTTTTCATGGGTGATTTACAGCTATCATTTAAATTCCTCGAAAGCAGTATTCAGAGGGCCAGAAAAATGTTTTTACCCTTTGATTATGTTTTTTATGAAGGCATGTACCTCTCTTTATTATTCATTCTGGATTATAACAGATTTCAGGAAATTTATAGTGAAACTAAGGCTGCATGGGATAGTTACAGTTCAGATAACATATTTTTGAGGTTATTTGAAGAATTTGATAATGAAATTGATTTGGAAAAGGAATATGTGGATAAGAATTTATTTTTACCATTATATGTTCTGTATTTGTTAAAATATCACAGTACAAAGGATGAAGAATATCTGAAAAAGGCCAAGGATCTCTCAGAGAAATTCAGGTTCAATGATGTTCTGATTAAAAAAATTGAAAAGATTTAGGGAGGATATTTTGTTTTCAGGATTTTTATGAATTCCCTCATCCATGCCGGATGATCCAACCATGATCTGGCTGAAACCATGTTTCCATCCACAACGACTTCTCTGTCAACGAATGTTCCACCTGCAAGTTCAACATCCTTTTTCAATTCCGGATATGCTGCTATCTTCCTCCCTTTCAAAAGTCCGAGACTTCCCAGTATAAGTGGTGCATGGCATATGTGTGCTACCGGTTTGCCAACTTCGAAGAAATGCCTCACGATCCTTTCGGTTTCAGGATGGTTTCGTAAATACTCTGGTCCCCTTCCGCCGGGTATCACAAGAGCTGCATATTCTTCTGGGTTTACATCACTGAACTTCTTTGTTGCCTTTACAATATATCCTGGCTTTTCCGTATACGTATCAAATCCTGGCTCGAAATCATGTATAACTGTTCTTATGGCCTTCAGTTCCGGTGCCGCTAGATCCACATCATACCCCTCTTCCCTGAGTCTCTGGTATGGATACAGTGTTTCCAGGCTTTCCGTTGCGTCTCCTGCCAAAATCAAAATTCTGGTCATTTTTTTCCCCCGAATTATTTATTGAAATTCTCATACTTAAAATTTTTTAAAAAATGTTAAAAATTAAAATTGGTAATTTTTGTAGAATTGTTAAAATACTTGTCGGTAATTAAATAGAGGATATATGGAATATCTGACGGAAGAACTCATAAAAAGGATAATCGAGAAAATTGATCGAAATGTTAGCTATACTGTTAGATGGAAATCGCATTTTAGAAATAAAATAATATTTTTATTATTGCTGTATACCGGAGCAAAATTGAATGAAATTCTGGATCTGAACATGGAAAATATAGATCTCGAAAATGGCAGGATTTATATCGGAAAAGATAAAAAGAGAAGAATAATTCCTATTCATCCAAATTTGAAGATTGAACTTGAAAAATATCTAAAAATATATGATAAAAATGATAAATTGTTTGACATTTCTCGTCAGGTTTTTAATATTTATCTCAGTGATTTATCAAAAGAATTCTCCATTAGATTAACGCCAAGGGTGATAACAAATACCTTTATTAAAAGGGCAATTGAAGCTAATATTCCTGCAGATATAATTACAAAATGGGTTGGAAGAAGGGTTGAATTCAAAAATATTTCGGATAAACCTGATATTGAATTTATGAAGAGAATTCCTTAACATTAATTTTTTCCCTTGCATATTTTATTATCTCGGTGGATAGTTTTTTGCCTATGCCCGGAATCGATTCCAGTTCCTTCGGATCTGCATCGGCTATATCCTTTAAATGCCTGTACCCCAAATTGTACAATTTTCTTCCTCTGACCCTTCCTATATTCGGTATTGAAATTATTTCAAGCAGTTCTTCCCTTATGCCATATTTTACCCTTGTTTTTAGTTTAATCAATTCTTTTTTATATTTATATTTAAATATCTCACCAATCCTCTCATATGAATACAGTAACCAGTCTGCAATCTCAATTCTTGAATAGATATCCCCGGGACCTATTCCATATTTCTCGATAATATCATTAATATCAATTTCATTAATCCAGTCTTTAAATAAAAGGGATGTTGCATAGGCATCCATGTCAAAATCACCATTACAGAAATGAGAAGGATAATCCAGATCATCATTGTACTTTATTTTTATCATTTCTGGAACAGCTGATATATAATAGAGAATGCAGTCCTCACTAAAAATCTCATTTAGGGAATCCCTGAAAAGAATCCCTGTCAAAGGATCAATATACATGTTGGAAACGGCAATACCGAAAGGTGTTGCCCTTAGATGTTTCTTTATGGTAACAAGATCTTCATTGATCAGAAAATCTATAATTTCATTTAACCTATCATCAATATTCATTTTGTTCATATGAAGCAGAAATGAATGATCGAAGAACCTTTTAATACATTCCCTGTCATTACATAACCTGCTGGCTATTAGTCCCAGTACATGCGTTCTCAAATTACCAGAATCATTTAAATTAGAATTTATATTTTCTAAAGAATTTAAATAATCCAGATCAAAATCTCCCCTCCTGCTTAAAACTATTCCTTCACCGTATGGATCCAATCCAGGTCTCCCCGCCCTTCCGATCATCTGTTTGATTTCAAATGACGGCAGAGGAATCATTCCTTCTTCAGTATATCTATAAATATCCCTGACTATAACGGTCCTGGCAGGAAGATTAACGCCGGCTGCCAATGTAGGCGTGGCCACCAGACAGAAAATCGACCTTTTTCTAAAAAGATCCTCAACAATTTTTCTCTGATCATTAGAAAGTCCTGCATGATGAAATGATACACCGTATTTAATGAGAGAATTAATCTTTTCATCATATACATTTTTTTCATCTGCTGTTCTGAATTTTAAATTTCGATTTGAAACGAATTTTACGGTATATTCCTTTAATTCCTCTGCAAGTTTTTCAGCCTGTTTTCTGCTATTTACAAAAATGAGGACCTGCCCTCTATTTTCAAGTGTTCTTTTGACCAGATTTCCTATCTTTAATTTATCTTCTCTCACATACTCAATATTCCCATCATCAAATTTCAAAACACCTTTATTGTAAATACCTGTTTTCAGAGGTATTGGCCTGAAATTCGAGTAAACTATTTCAGCGTTCAACCAGCCTGCAATATCCATGTAATTATTTATAGTTGCACTCAGAGCGATAATCTGAGTTGAATTATTATAATATTTGAATTTTGTCAATATGACTTCTATTGTTGAACCCCTGCTAGGGTCCTGCATAAGATGTATTTCATCCGCTATTAAAATTCCAACATTATATATATAATCTGGATTGTGCCTCAGTACAGCATCCATTTTTTCGTATACCCCTACTATTATATCAGAATATTTCAGTATCGTTTCATCTGAATCATAGTCCCCAACAGAAAGAACTATTTTTTTGTCACTGAATATCCTTTTCAATTCTTCATATTTTTCATATGCAATTGATCTCAACGGTACAAGATATACAGCTTTCATTCCAAGGTTCATGGCCCTCAATATCCCTGCATATGCAATGAAGGTTTTTCCTGATGCGGTGGGCATTGAAATAACAACGTTTTTTCCAGTCATAATCTTTTCAATTGCCTCTTCTTGTGGAGGATATAATTTTATAATGCCCATCAATTTTTTTAATTCCTCTATGTTCATCTTATATAATTGATAATCTCTTTTTTAAAAAACTTTCTTTTTAAAATATAAAATTATCTCTTCTAAACGAAAAGATTTATAAATAAAGTAATTTTATGCTTAGGTGCGTCGGGTGAGTCAGATGGAAAAAACAAATCCAGAAATGAAAGAATTAATAATATTGCTGAGAAAAATATCCAAAAAGGAGAATGTAAACATCTGGCGAGACGTAGCCGAAAGATTGGAAAAACCTAGAAAGAATTGGTCCGAGGTAAATGTTAGCAGAATAAATAGATATGCTGAAAATGGTGATGTAATAATTGTTCCCGGTAAAGTGTTGGGATCCGGGTTGATCCAGAAAAAGGTTACCGTCTCAGCCTTTAGTTTCTCAAGAAGTGCAAAGGAAAAGATAGAGTCTGCCGGTGGTAAAACGATAACAATTAAAGAACTGGTAAATCTGAATCCAAAAGGATTCAGAGTGAAGATCATGGGGTGAAATTATGAGAATCATAGATGCAACAGATCATGTATTGGGAAGGCTTTCAACCAACGTTGCCAAAATGCTTTTAAATGGTGAAGATGTGATTATCATAAATGCTGAAAAAAGCGTAATCACAGGAAACAAATACCGGATTTTTGAAACGTACATGCAAAAATTTAAGAGGGGATCAGTAAGGAAGGGACCAAGATTTCCAAGAATGCCAGACAGGATATTGAGAAGAACTGTAAGGGGAATGCTGCCCTTTTACACACCTCATGGAAAAAATGCATACAGAAGATTAAAGGTATATATAGGAGTTCCAGAAGGAATTGATGTATCAAAGGCTGAAAAGATTGAAAAGGCAATGTATAAAAAAATAAAAAATAAAGTAACTTTAAGTGAAGTATCCAGATATTTGGGAGCTAAATTCTGAGGTGGTTTTTATGGAAAATAAGATTGTTGTAGCATCAGGTAAAAGGAAAACGGCTGTTGCACGCGCAACTATAAAGGCAGGAAACGGAAAAATAAAGATAAATCATGTTCCGATAGATCTTTACAGACCAGAAATATTGAGGGCGCTCATCAAAGAGCCCTTGATGCTTATAGGAGAGAAGGCCAATCAGATCGATGTTGTTATTAATGTTCATGGTGGAGGAATAATGGGGCAGACTGAAGCAGCTAGGACCGCAATCGCAAGAGCCATAACGAAATTTTTTGATGATCCGGTTATAGAGAAAATATACAGGGAATATGATAGATCTATGCTTGTAAACGACGTAAGGAGAAAATTACCAAAACAGCCCAGAGGCAGAGGAGCAAGGGCAAAGGTCCAGAAATCATACAGGTGATAAAATATGATGATGCCAGTGAGATGCTTTTCATGCGGAAGGGTCATAATAACCGATTACATAAGGTTTCAGGAGAATGTGGAAAAGATCAGAAGGGAAAAGAACAGGGAACCCACATCCGATGAAATTGACCAGATATTCAGTGACCTTGGAGTAAACAGATACTGCTGTAGAAGGATGATAATATCACACGTTGATCTGATCGACGATGTAATTGGATTTGACTGAATGGGACCGTGGGGTAGCTTGGTCCATCCTACCAGCCTGGGGCGCTGGCGACCCGGATTCAAATTCCGGCGGTCCCATCAAAAATTTTATCATATTAAAAATTTTAAATAATTGTTCATCTGTTTCAGGCATGAAGAAAAATCCTTAAAATCTTTTTCTGGAATCTTTTTTATCAGTTCTGAAAGATTTTTTTTAATATCATCTATAAAATTTTCAGCATAATTTTTACCCTTTTCTGTCAAAATTATATAGGAAATCCTTCTATCAGATCCTTTTAATTTTATAATCATATCTTTTTTTTCCAGATTCACGAGTGTCATCGTTATCATCGATTTAGAAAAACCTGTCAATTTAGAAAGCCTTGATGGTGTTATTTTTTCCTCATCATTAATTTTTAACAATATTATTATTTCAGTTTTTTTTATTTCTTCTTCGGGAATTATTTTTCTGTATAACATATTAAGCGATTTTTTCAATTCTAGTATCTGGTTTACAGGGTCTCCGTTCATATTATCAAAGATAATGTAATTTTATTATTAAAATTAAAGGATGGGGGTTACCATTCTATTCCATACATCTTCATCAGTTCTTTAAACTTCAGGTATTCGTTTAAAAGCTTCTTACCTTTTTCTGTGAGTCTGTAATAAATATGGCCATCATCATAATATGCCTGGATAAGGTCTTTTCTGAGGAGTGTTTCTTCCAGTTCCTTGAACTTTGTATAAGGAACATTAACTTTTCTTGAAATTGTTGAGCCTGTACACTTATCTTCATTAATTACCTGAAGTATTTCGAATATGATTCTATTCTCAAATCTATTTTTTCTCATAAAATTTCACTGCATTCATTGCAGGTATAATAAACAGTATACTCCCAACAATGAAAAAAAGATACGAATATAATGAAAAATATGTGATGTATTCAAAAACAAGAAAAATTGAAATTAATATTGAAAACCAGAAAAATATTGTAGAAATAAGAATAAAATTAGAACCATATTTTTCATTTATCTTTTTTTTGGTGAATTCAACAAGATTGAAAGTAACAAAATAAAATGAAATAATCAGTGAAAAATCATTAATCAGAAAAGTAAGTGGTAAAGCGACAAGAAATAATTCATTCATTATATACGATCTGTATATGTTAAAAAAGAAGAGAGTTTCCACTAGGTATGCATAGCTGAGATATATATCTGAATGTGAATAGAGATATAGATATATAAGAAGAAAATATATTGGTAGAAATATATACAATATTGTATACTTTAATAGACCCAATTTTATTTTCAGTGGCAGTATTATGAATGGCAGTAGCGAAATTATAAATGAGCCAATAGTTAAATATTCAAGATCGTTCATTAATTTAGTATTCAAATTCAATCATTTAATATTTTTGAAATTTTTATCAGAAAATTTTTATTAATTAAATTATGAATCAAAAAATTTTATAATCTTATATTTTTATCCACTCTTATGTTGATTAAAAGCAAATTTATAATAATGATTTCAATAGTTCTGGCCATTTTAATGACAGTACCGGTAAATGTATACGGTTCTACTGCTGGACAGAATAATATGCATTTAAAACAACCTTATTTGCTAAATTATAATTTTCAGGGGAAAATAGATCAAAGGGTAAAATCTCTGTTTGAGAAGAGAATAATACCACAAAAATATGTATTTCTTCCAAATCTGAATGCAGTGAGGAAAGGTATAGGGCCACTCTATACCAGTGCACCCGCACCTATGGGGCTGGCCGATTATGGTGTAAGGACGATCAATGGAAAAAATGTTACATATTCATATAAAACCCCAAGCATTATGGGGTACGTTGACATAAATTCGATGTACAATTTCTACATGCTCGGAGATGCACCATATACACTCACATTTCAGTTAAATGCTGTCTTGAATAATGTGACAATAGGAGGAAATTCAAGTTTTGTTTTCTGGACCCAGAATGTGGTTGACTATTCAAGCAGAACGGACACATTGCAATTCATTGACAATATATGGAATTTTTCATCTTCAGCATACAACATGACATCAAACTCAATTTATAGTGGAAATGGTACCCTTGTTCCAGGAGTATTTTACTATGCAGTTGGGCCTACAATAAAGGTCACATATCCCTTCCAGCTTTCTTTATATCTGAATACGACAGTAATAAACGGTAAAACGGCCGTATTCTTCAATTATACTCTGAAGACCTCCAATAAAAACTATTCAAAATCAGGATCATATGATGAAGTTCTGTTCAATTCAACATATGGAATGAGCAAAAATTATGTGGCGCCAGAACCATATTTTTATGTAAGCGGCAATACTCCAACTCCTTCAGGATTGTTGAATGATGCTGAAATGATTATAGGAGGAGCAGGTGGAGGTTCAAATACAAATATTTACAATCTCAACGGAACAATAAATCTTGAATTCTATAACAGGTCTGCAAATAAAATGATGATTCCACCATCATTATGGGATGTTGGAAGCGATACGGGGGAAACGTCAATGGGTGTTTCGGTCTCTCCATATACGGGCTCAAAGTTCTACCTGAATTCGGGACCTTCACTGATTTACATGGTATATGGTGAATATCCCATCGTCCCAGGTAAATTAATGGTGGGTGCAATTTCGCCTGTAAATTCTTTTGTATTTTTATCCAGAGGAAAAACATTCAACATGTCAAATTCCACATGGTTGCCTCTGCGTGTGGGCAATCTTCAGGGTACATATTATTTTACATTACCAAACGGTTCCTATTCAATTTATGTGGAAATGAGTGATCATAAACCGGCAACATTCAATGATATTCCAATTCTTTCAAGAAACGGGTTGGCTGTCAATTATTCATATGGGATATATACACCGCTGTATGCATTCTCTAATTCTCAGATAAGCTATCTCTCAATAAATTCAAATGGAAATATTGTTGGAAATGGAACTGCAAACAATCCATATATTGTAATAAATAACCAGTACGGACCAATAAGGTCTGAATTTGGTATTTTAAATGATTTTGGCTTTCCTGTATTCACCGGTGTCATGTTTATAAACACAAATTCGTATGTAAAGATGCAAGGCATGCCTTCATTCGTGATAAATTATATAAATAATCCTATAGTTAATTTTTACAGATTGCCTGTTACAAATTATATGGGATTTGAATTCTATAATGTATCTCATTTGATATTCACGGGTGATCAATATATCTCAGGATGGATATCCAATATCTCAATGCCGATTTCTGGTTCAATGATATTATGGAATGTAACAAATTCTCTCATATCATCAAATTATTTCTATTCTGAAGGAATTTCACTATATATTTATAATCCTCCAAATATCAGATCAAACAATGTTATCTGGGGAAACTTCTTTAAGGAATCTCCAATCGATTTGACTTTTTCATCGAGTGAAATACAGAACATCACTAATCCGGTAGGATTATACGTTGATTCCGGTGGAAATAAAATATACAATAATTACTTTGATGTTCAAATACCTGCAGTTTCCCCAAACGTCAATGTTTATGAAGGCACAGAGGCAATCTACGTCAATGAATGGAACATTTCCAGAGAACCGCTTTCTTACGCATATAATTTTGATGGAATTTATCTATCAGGTAACATCTTCAATTACGGATATCAGGGAGGGAATTTCTGGTACAACTTTAATGGAAAAGTGCCATTCAATGATCTTGGTATGATACAAACAGGTGGTGATTATCTACCACTTAGTTTCTATCAGGTTCCCGTTAATTTCGTTGAAAGTGGTTTACCTGCAAATCATCCATGGAGCGTTGGAATTTTTAACCCGAATGATTTATTACTGTATTCACAAAACAGTACACAGCCCACAATCACATTTTATTTAATTCCTGGGACATACACAGCATATTTTGAAAATGTATCTGGATATGTTGTAAACGTTTCACAGATGACAATAAATGTTCAGACATTTTCCAACATTTACATATCATTCAGACCCATATTCAAATTAAATCTTGTTGAGAATGGTCTCCCTGTAAATGTTGAATGGGGTATAAATATAAATAACGGTACATACATGACAAATAATACCACGATATCCCTTTATATGGTTGAAAATACATATAAATACAGTGTAATATCTCCACAGGGTTATAAGGCCACAAAATCATCAGGAATTATAAATCTTACATCAAATATAACCGTTATTATAAAATTCTTGCTATTAAAATATAAAATAACATTTGATGTCATGGGGCTTCCTGCAAATGTTCCATGGTATTTAAATGTTACAGGTAATGTAAACATGAATATTACAAGTCTTACAAATTATACAATCTTAAATTTACCAAATGGAACTTATGAATACAAGATAGGTGCAATTTCATCCACATATTATCCCGCAGTTTCACATGGAATGTTCAGCGTTTATGGTGTGAACTACAGCATAAATATTCCATTTGATAAATATAACTTTTATGGAACAGTAAAATTCATCGAATTGGGATTACCTAATGGAACATCATGGGGAGTGAATATAAATAATGCAAATTACACATCATCATCAGGAGTCCTGATTTTAAATCTACCATATGGAAAATATTTATTCAGTGCATATATACCAAATAATTACAATTATACAATTACACCTTCTACAGGTACAGTTAACGTGAATTCTCCGTCAATCACGATTTTCATTAATTTCTCAATAAAATACTATCAGATCGAATTCACAACAAATTCAAATCTAAAACTTAACATTCTTGTAAATGGAATTCAATATGTTTTAATAAGAGAGTTAACATTAAACGTAACTAACGGTACATATATCTACAGCGTAACCCCACCAGCAGGATATTCTGTAAATCCATCCTCTGGAAAAATAATAATATCTTCAATGAACAGTACATTATTACCAGAGCAGATATATATAAATGTTAAACAGATAATGTATAACATAACCTTCACAATATCCGGTCTTCCTCAGGGCCAGGAATGGTATGTCATGATCAATAACCAGTATTATTCATCATATGGAAATACAATAACAGTTTCACTGCCATATGGTTCTTACAAATACTCAATCAGTCTTCCTTCTGGATATACTTCAACCATAACAAATGGAACAATATCTTCAAATCAGTTGATATCCAATCCAACTTATTCCATATATGCATATCAGAAACCCGTAAACATAATAGGGATACAGATGACAGGTTCTTCAGTTATTCTATTCGTTCTGATGATAATATTCTTTATAATCATAATAGTTGAAGCATTCATTATAGCAACGAGACTTAAGAAGAAAAAGGAGCCTCATGAATGGAGGGAAGAAATTAAAAATCAATAATTTTTAAAATTTTTTTTATATAAGAAAAACAAATTTTACAGCCAATCCAATTGCTATTGCAAATACAATGGCCCATACAGTAACATTCCACCTGAGCACCTTTGAACCATCAAGTGGTGGTATTGGCAGCATATTGAACATTGATATCCAGATATTTATCTGTCCGAGGAAAAAGAGTATTTCATTAAGAAATAAAACCTTTGAAATGAATGAAATACCTATAAAAAATAAACCGAGAACTAAATTATAAACTGGTCCCGCGATTGAAACCAGACCATCAGTTTTTTTATCCAGCCAGCCATAAATCATTGTGGCCCCAGGAAATGCAAAAACAAAACCAATCATACCCGTAATTATAGATATTAGGAGGCCAAGATCCCATTTCCTGAATTCAGCATAATATCCGTTTCTCATGGCCACATATTTGTGCATCATCTCGTGGCCGAAGAATGCTGTAACTACCCCAAGCATGGCAATCAAATAATATATAATGATCATTACGGGGTGTTCAAAACATGAAACATTATAATTTAAAAAATTGCAGAAAAATGCAAACATGAATGCCAGTGACAATCCCAGAATTGCAACGATAATATCATTCAGTTCCTCTTTTCTTATTGTAAATTTCATGATCAATCTCCCAATAACTCTTTTGCAGCAGATATTGGAACAACACAGATTATTTCCATTGTTGTATTTGAATGTATTTTATGGAAAACATTTCCCGGTATGAATATGAAATCATATGGTTTCAGTTTAACGGTTTCATTATCGAGAACGACATATCCAGTTCCTGACATCACAAATATTTCATGTTCATATGGATGTTTGTGTGCCGGTGTTTCCTTGTTTTCATCAATCCTTATATATCTCATGGAATAATTTTCTGCTCCATCCTTGTGTGTTATGAGCCATCTAATCCTTGCCCCTCCTTCCATTTCCATCTCTTTTATATCAATATAGCTTTTTACCAAAGGTTTTGCCATATTCTGAGTTATAATATACTCTTAAAAATCTTTTTCTATTAACTTAATATATCAAATTGAATTTTTCTTAACTGATCATTGATGAACTTAATTTTCATTGAAGGAACACTGATATTCGTTTTTACATACATATTAATAACAATCAAAAATATATTCAGGAAAAATATTCCAAGATCGGTCTCTTCATTACTGGGGGCAGCATTGATGATCATATTTGGTATTGTACCTTTCTATGATGTCATTCAATCAATCAACATGGGTATCATACTGCTACTTTTTGGTATGATGAGCATAGTCGGTATTTTTGGTTCCTTGGGATTTTTTGATTGGATAGCCTTTAAACTGATAAATTTTTCAAACAATTCAAGGAACTTCCTAATCCTCTTATCCTTTATAACCGCCATTTTATCCGCATTCTTTCTTAATGATGCCGTTGTACTGTTTTTTTCACCCATAGTAATAAAAATTATAAATGAAGAAAAATTGAACCCCTCACCTTACATTTTATCATTGATATTTTCTGCAAACATAGGAAGTGTTGCAACAGAAATCGGAAATCCACAGAATGCATATATAGGTTTAATGAGCAAAATACCATTCTTTTACTATTTTGAAAGAATGTTCCTGGTTTCACTTATTTCTTTATTTATATCAATAATTTTCCTTTATCTATATTACAGAAAAGATATGAATATAACATTTCATAAGAAAGAGGAGAAAATAAAAATAAAGAATAAACTACTGACGGTAATTTCAATTTCAGCTGTAATATTGATGATCATTTTGATGATCATTTTAAACAATCCAGACAGTCTGTTTATAATACCGTTTATAAGTTCATCAATCCTGTTGTTCGTTTATATATTTTCAGAATCTTCAGATCCCAGAAAAATTATAAGGGATGTTGACTGGAACATAATAATGTTTTTCATAGGTTTATTCATAGTACTTCAGGGAATAACAATAATCGGAATACCCAGGAATATTGAAAATATATTTTCAGATGCAGGGCTTTCATTTAAAAACCCATACTGGTACACTGCATTTGTGGCCATAATATCAAACCTCGTTAGCAACGTACCGGCGGTTCTGTTGATAGGATCATTCACAACCGGTACAAATTACTGGCTTGATCTTGCAATGTCTTCCACACTCGCAGGAAATATGACGGTGATCGGAGCTGCGGCAAATCTTATCGTTCTTGAAATTGCCAGCCTGAACGGCATTGAGATTTCATGGAAGGAATTTTTAAAGATTGGAATACCCCTTTCAATTGTTACCATCATTGCCGGAACCTATATCATCTTCATTTAATTCCTTACCCATCTGTTTTCTCAGCATTTTAATCATTTTCCTGTTACCTTTCATTCCCTTCATCATCTTTACCATATTGTTGAAATCCTTTAGCAGTATCCTTACCTCTTCCTCTGAAACTCCGGCCCCCCTGGCTATTCTGCTTATTCTGCTACCCTTAATAATATCAGGATTTTCAAGTTCTTCATTGGTCATGGAATCAAGTATTATACGATATTTCCTTATTTTCTCCACGGATTGATCCATGAAATCTTTATTTATTTTATCAGATCCGGGAATATTCATCATGGGCAGTGAATTGAACAGTTTCTGTAAAATTCCGGGTCGGGATATCTGTTCCCATATATCATACATGTCCTTCAGGTTTATTTTACCCGACATCATTTTTTCAACAGTTTTTTCGGTCTCCTCTTCATCCATATTGAGTTCCTTCGAGATTTCCATCAGTGCCTTCATATCCCCAAGACCAAGAATCCTTGCTATGAACCTTTTTGGGTCAAAGTATTCCAGATCATCCAGATGCTCTCCCACACCGATAAATACAACCGGAGCACCGGTCGCAGCCACGGCTGATAGTGCTCCTCCACCCTTTGCACTTCCATCAAGTTTTGTTATGATAACACCCGTTATTCCTATTGCTTCTTTGAATGCCATGGCCTGCTTCTCAGCCTGCTGGCCTATAGTAGCATCCACAATTAAAAAAATCTCATCTGGATTGATTAACTCCTTGAGTTTTTTCATTTCCTCTATAAGATCTTCATTGAGAGAATGCCTTCCTGACGTGTCAAAAATTGAAACGTATTTTGAAATATCCCTCTTAAGATAATTTCCAACAATCTTCACGGGATCATTTTCCCCTTTTAAAGAAAAAACAGGTATACTTAGTTGATCTCCTATCTGTTCCAGCTGTTCCACCGCCCCAGGTCTGTGAGTATCACAGGCAACTAGATAAACAGACAAACCCTTTCTCTGGAAAAATCTTGCAAGTTTTCCTGCCGTCGTGGTTTTACCGTGGCCATAAAGACCAACAAGCATTATTTTCTGTGGGGATAGCCTAATATCCTTTGGTTTACCAAGCATTGAGGCCAATTCCTCATAAACGATCTTTAAAATGAAATTCTGAATGCTCATACCCGGAGGGGGTTTTTCATTCAGGGCTCTTTCCTTAACCCTTCTGGAAACATCAAGTGCAATCTGTACCTTTACATCTGCCTTTAAAAGTGCCCTCTGTATATCCCTTACCAGTTCCTCAACCGTGTCCTTATCAATTGATGAACTTTTTGTTATTTTTTTGAAAACGTCCTTCAATGATTCTGCTAAAGTATCAAGCATTTTACCTTAACCTTCTGTAAAATTTTGCTGCATTTTCATGAGAAATTCTGTTTATTGTATCATATTTTATTCCTCTGGACCTCAGATACTGAACTGTTTTTGGAACCGATAGAGGATCGCTTGGCCCAAGGTTTGCAACATCGCTGTTTAACATGCCATCTTCATATATTTCAATGTTCTTATAAACATCTTCAGGTGTAAGCCTTCCTTCCTTTACAGTGAGACCGATGTGATATCCACCTTGCTTTACCGTGTTAATTATATCCATGTTTACGTGATCAATTACAACGATATCTGGAGATATGCCCGATTTTTCCAGAATATCAATTTCTTTTTTAACTATTTTTTCTCTATCTTTAAATGGTGTGTGAACAATCAGAGGTAAATCGTATTTCTTTCCCAGTCTTGCCATTTCATAAAAGACCTCATCTTCCACAGATCTTTCAGAATTTATACCGACTTCGCCTATGGCAACAACATGTTCATGATTAAAATATGGTTCAAATGAACTCAGTTTTTCTTTCCAGTCTGCGGGTATGTTGGCAGGATGTATTCCTATCGCAGAATATATCTTAATACCAAGTGACTCCCCCAGTTTCCAATAAAGATTTATCATATTTTCAATTTCATCCCTGTAGGTATTCAGGGATGAAGCTCCAGTTCCAACCGCACATGTAATAGCATATGTTATACCAGAAATGCTCATATCACGTATTTCACTATATCCAGAATAGTGCAGATGTGTATGTGAATCTATCATAGAATTAAAAAATCATTTCATTTTAATAAAGTTTATTAAAAAAGAATTTATTCTAACAATATGCAGGTAAAAAAATTGTTAGCATTAGGATCAATATCACTGGGTATTTTTGTTCCCCCATTCACTTTATTTTATTTTTTATTTATGTTAACACAATATGTCAATTATTATAAAACGGGAATATTTGAAGTTATCTGGATACCTATTTCATCTCTAATTTCTTTTATATCATTCTATACTGTACTAGATAGAATTTCTTCTCTGTATGGAAGGGATAAAATGTATTACATTGGATCCTTTCTATACCTATTATCAATATTATTTATAATGATATTCCCTAACATGTCAATTTTAATTGTCCTTTTTTTCATCATGGGAATCTCCCTATCAATAATATATTCAAATGCTTTAAAATTATTACATGGCCTGAATATTTTTAACGGTCAGAGAAATCTCATAACTTACAATTCACTCATATTTCTATCATCAATTTTCTTTTCTTTTGTGGTGGGAGGATATTTCACTAATATGGGTCTTGAATATCCCCTATCGGTTTTACTTTTATTTTCAATTCTGATGATTATTTTTTCAACACTATCATTCAATAATTATTCATTCATAAAGCTCCATGAAGAGCTTGATGTGCTTGGCTCATTTCTATATGCCGCATTTTTAACCCTTTTAATATTTTTTATGATGCTCCTGAATATATATCCAATATATGAAACACTTTACTTTCTTATCATGTCTTTAATATTTTTTATTATTTTCATATATATTGAAAAGAATGTTTCAAATCCCATCATTGATCCAAGATCATTTAAAAACAATAAAAAATTCTTATCCCTCAGCATATCATCTTTCATAACATATCTATCAATAATCCCCATATTTTTCATTCTTCCCATTTACATGGAAGTCGTATTAAAGACCCAGATTTTTTTGGTGGGCCTTATAATTTCTTCATTTCCATTTTTTGCGTTGATTTCTTTCTTAATGATGAAATACATTATAAAAAATGAAAATGAAAGAATAATATCAATGATCGGTCTTATTTTATTAGCAGTCTCTTTTGTACTGATCTCTTTATTCATAAAATCAGTATATATTCCATACTTTCTCATACTGTCTGGTATAGGGTTTGGAATCTACGAATATTCAAATTATATATCATTCATATCAATTTCGTTGAGGGAAGAGAATCTATCCAGTACCAATACCCTTGAAACTTTAAAATTAACAGGGACTGTTCTTTCCATTTCGTTATTCTCACTTTTATTATCTTTTTATCTGAACAGAAATCAATACATATCATATTCAGGAATATTTCTTATTCAGATTAATCCAGAAATAATTCAGAATTCGCTGAATATAATTTTCATCATATCCGCAGTTATGATTTTAATATCCCTATATTTTTCATCTTTACATTATTCATGATGTATCTCGGTTTGAAAAGATCTTATTGGAGAGAACCATAAATCATGCGGGTGCCGGGATTTGAACCCGAGGCTGAGCCGTGGCAGGGCTCTATGTTAC
>JAGDXR010000033.1:0-20464 GCA_023261745.1 Thermoplasmata archaeon
AACGACCCTGAAACTCAAGAATGGAGGCTCTGCAAAACGCTCCCAGACCGTGAGGGATGAAAGAGTAATAGGAAGCAAAAGTAGAACCTTTATCGTATTAGCGAGGAGAGTATGTCAGATACACATGATCAGATTATATTAAATACTGTACGGATTAGACAATTAAAATAAAGATAAAATTAAATATATTTCTGCCATATAAGGTCTGAGTGATTGTAATGAGGATCCTTATTGTTGGAGGCGGTGCTGCTGGAACTATCGTTGCAAACAAAGTGGCACGTGGTCTTTCAGATGATGTTGATAGAGGTGTAACAGAGGTTGTTGTTCTTGACAAGTCAAACAAACATGAATATCAGCCAGGTTATCTTTTTGTAGCATTAGGTGAAGAAGAACCGGAACATTTTGTGAGAAATGAAAAGGATCTGCTTGATGAAAAGGTTAAATTTTATAGTGGTGCTCAGGGAGAAGTTGTTAGTATAAACACCAAAGAAAATAAGGTAAAAACTGCCGATGGAAAGGAATGGACCTATGACATTCTTGTAATATCAACCGGTTCTGTACCGGATCCATCACCTATCCCCGGTCTGAAAGATGCTGCTTATTTCTTCTATACAATGGAAGATGCAGTTAAACTGAGAGATGCGCTGAACAGTTTCAAGGGGGGAAATATTGTCATAAGCGTGACATCACTACCATATAAATGTCCTGTAGCACAGTATGAGATTTTATTTGCTCTGCATGACAGATTCAAGAAATCAGGAATAAATGCCAACTTCACATATCTCTTCCCAATAAATGGAACTCATCAGCACCCTGTTGTTAGTAAGGTTGGAGAATCATGGATGAATGAGAAAGGTATCAGTATCATGAGTAGTTTTGTTATTGATTCAATCGATTCAAAAAACAGGGTAATAAAATCAAAGGATGGAAGAACGGTTAATTATGATTTGTTCATAGCCATTCCTCCACATAGGCCCTCGGAAGTAATAATTAAATCCGGTCTGGGTAATCCATGGATACCAACGGATCCATTTACACTTAAATCCAAACAATTCAAAAACATATATGTTCTCGGAGATACAACGGATATTCCAAATGTAGCAAAGGCAGGATCGGTAGCCGAATACGAGGCTGCTGTGGTTGCAAAAAATGTGATTGCTGATGTTAAGAAGACCAACAATTATTATAAATATGATGGATCAGCATACTGTTTCATAATGCACAGCATGGACAAGGCAGGATATCTTTATATGAATTATTTCACACCACCACTGGTTTCACTGCCTTCCAAATATGCTAAATGGGTAAAGTTGATCTATAATGAACTGTACTGGTCCATGTCGGAAAAAGCTGAATTATGAGGTGATAAAAATGGTAGAAAAAAAAGATGTGGCAAATAAAAACTCCCATTCATTACTTGAACTAATGCCTCTGGTCAAGAGGGATGAGCTCATAAGGCTAATAAAGAAAATAATTGAATTGCAGGAAACAGGAACTCTGGATAAACTTCTGGATATACTTGATAAAATGTCCAAAAAGGGAGTTATAGATGACCTTTATCTTAAGGTTAATGATCTCTGCGAAAAGAATACACTCAAAAAATTGATGGAAGGAAATACACTGGATAGACAGATAGAGGCTCTGACAAATCTTTTAACTGATGGTTCACTGATGAAATTGCTAGATCTTGTAATTGAACTGCAGAAGAAAGGACTCATAGACGAACTGATGAATTATGTTCCGAAGCTGATGATTTTACTTGAAAAGCTTTTTGAGCTTGAAAAGAAGGGAGTAATCAAATGGAATGACATAAGTAAAATGATAGATAAATTCGGTGAACTATTATCAAGTGGTGCACTCAATACCGCAATGGATATGCTGGATATTCTGCCCGTGGCTTTATCATCATTAAATTCTGAGCCCGTAAGGAATATGCTTAAATCCAATGTTCCCAAGATTGTTGAACTCTTACAAAAGCTTGCAGAGATGAATGAAAAGGGAATGCTGAATATAGACAAAGTCACATCAATACTAGAAAAATTGATGCAGCTTGTAAATGATGGAACCGTAGACAAGCTTCTCGAATTGCTTGTAATGCTTTCTGCAATGCTCGATGCATTCAATGATGAAATGATAAAGAGCATTGGAGAAAAGGCAGGAAAACTTCTTGAGCTTTTGGAACCAAGTAAATTATAAAAATTAAAAAAAATCAGGCCTCCACCGGCCTGTACGTTTTTAATAATTTTTCCGGTTTTGTATATTCGAAATAAATATCGAATACGAAATCTAGGTATCCTTTCAGTGTCCACCAGTATATGTCTGCCATTGAAAGTTTCATGAAATGTTTGAATTCAGTGGGTGGATATGGTATCACGGGATGATTGTAATCGGCAATAACAAATGTTCCCTTTCCATATCCCAGATCAAAAGGACAGTTTATCCTGCCATCGAATTTGGAATCCTTACCATCTATTATATCAGCCACAACTTTTGCTTCTAGGTGAGCAGTTACCCCGCTCTTGGATGTGGGTAGATTGCTCACATCACCTATTGCAAATGCATCATCATATCCCTCGATTCTCATTGTATATTTGTCAGCTTTTATAAACCTGTCATTATCAAGAACCTTTTCATTATTGAATTTTATATCTGTGCCGCGACATGGGGGTATTATTATGGGAAGATCATACTTAATAGAATCTCCTTCCAGGGAAATCAGAGTTTTATTTTTAATATCTATGCTATCTAGATTGAAAAATGTGATTATTTCTATACCTCTCTCCCTCATCATTGGTTCAACAATCCTGTTCATTGGCTCAGCAGGATAAGGTCTGGGGTAGGGAGTTGCAAATATCAGTTTTGATTTATTCTTTATTCCAATTTTATTCAGATATTCCTCAAGAAGAAAAATTCCCTCGGAAGGCGAAGGCGGGCATTTACATGTGGGTGATGCCTGCAGTAGAACTGCGTTTCCCCCTTTAAACTCACTTATTTTATTCCATAATTTTCTGGCATTTTCTAAATTGCTGTGATAGTTTCCATATTCATCATTTATTTCTTTCAATCCCGTTATTCCATTTGGGTCAGGATAAGTTCCCGTTGCAACAGCAATATAATCGTAATTGTAATTCCCCCTGCCCGTTTTTACGGTTCTGTTGTCAAGGTCTATTTCATTTACGGTATCATTAACAAACTTTATTCCTGACTTTAAGAGATCATCTATTCTTCTCCATATCTTTCTTCTTGAACCGTTGAATGCAATGTAAAGAAACCAGGGCTGATAATAGTGGTACATGTCCCTGTCTATTACAGTGATATTATATTTGTCCGGATCAAGAGAATTAGCCAGTATTACTCCCCCACCTCCACCTCCCACCACAAGCACATTTTTCATTCTATCACCGAAATACTAATAAATTAAAGGAATATAAAATTTACTAATTTATTTATATTAAAAATTTGAATAACGAAATTCGTTATAAATTTGCCTCTTCCATAACCTTTTCACATTTTTTCGTACTCAAACCTCCAATTTCATTTACAGATTTTTTTATTATTTCCTTTGCTTTATATTCATTTTCTTTCATGACTTTTGTTACCTCTGTTGCTGTTACAGGTTTTTCTGCCCAGACGTCATAATCGGTTATGGTTGCCAGTGTACTGTAACATATACCCAATTCTCTTGCAAGATTTACCTCAGGTACAAGTGTCATTCCTATTATGTCGGCAAAATTTCTAAACATCCTTGATTCCGCTCTTGTGGAAAATCTTGGGCCTTCTATACAAACATACGTCACATCTGGATGTATCTGAACTTTCAGTTCTCTTGCTGTTTTAAGCAAAATCATATTCATATCTTCGGAGAATGGGTCTGCCATGGAAATATGCACCACTTTTGGTCCATCGTAAAAGGTATATTTTCTGCTTTTTGTAAAATCAATGAACTGTGATACCGTTGCAAGATCCCCCGGTTTTATGTGTTCCTGAAGTGAACCCACTGCACTTATGGATATAATTTTTTTTACTCCCAGGGAATGCAGTGCCCAGATGTTTGCCCTGTAATTTATTTCATGGGGAGGAATTCTGTGACCCTTTCCGTGCCTTGGTAAAAAATATAATTTTACACCTGAAATCTCTCCCAGACTTATATAATCTGAGGGTGCGCCATATGGTGTATGGATATTTACATGTTCATTCTCCGTGAAAATCTCTCCAATTCCTGATCCACCTATAATAGCAATTTCGGGTTTCATGTTTTCATTAATTTAAAATTGTTTAAAAATTTTTCATTTATAAAATTATAAATTAAATTTAAAATATACGTTTTAATTGAATGTAAATCTAAATGAATGATCAATCACGGATAATAAAGATAATTGGGCTGGTCAGTTTCATGAGATCTTTTGGATACGGTTCTTTATGGTCATTCATAGTATTATATCTCAATGTAGATGAAAAAATTTCATTATCATTCATAGGTTTTTATTTATTCATTGTGGGCCTTATAGGAGCTTTTTCACAGATATTTTTTGGGGCCCTCACAGATTCTTATGGAAGAAAAATATTTCTGATAATTGGACAGGTAGGTCAGGGTTTATCATTTTTTCTTTTTGGTTTTGGCATATTTACTGGTAATATAATAATCTTGTTACTATCAATTTTTTTGCAGAGTATATTCAGTAGTATGGTTTTCACATCATTCAATGCCATTATAGCGGATATATTTGAAGAAGAAAAAAGATTCAGAGGATACGCATTTCAGAGAGCCCTTGCAAATTTTGGATGGGGTATTGGCCCTGCAATTGGAGGTATGATCTATCAGTTAAATGACTTTTCATCCTCTTTTATTTTACTTGGCATATTTTTATCATTTATATCCATAATATTCAGGTACATTCCAGAAACTAATTTAAAAACATCTTCATTCAGGCTCAAAGATATCATACAGCCTCTGAAAAACCGCTATTTTTTAATATTCAGCATGGCAAGCTTTTTAACATTTGTTCTTATGGGGCAGCTTACAAGCACATATTCCGTTTATGAAAACAGAATAAACAACATATCGGTATTTTATATAGGCTTAACATGGACAATGAACGGTTTACTTGTTGGTGTATTTCAGTATCCCTCGGCCAAAATGGTTAAAAGGAAAAATGCATATTACTTTTTAATTTATGGATCACTGATTTACGGTTTTGGATACATGATGCTTCCATTCAATTCATCCATAATTTATCTATTCACATCTATGATAGTTATCACAATAGGTGAAATTATTTATTCTTCAAGTTCAACAGCCACCGCCTTAAACTTTGCGAAAGAAAATGAGAGGGGGAAATATGCTGGATCATTTGGATTTTTTACCAGCATAGGAAGGTACATGGGACCTTTTTATGGAGGTCTGATATTTCTGATTCCTTTAAATTACATGTTTAGATGGTCTTTGATTTTCATTCTTGCAGTAATTTCATCCTCATTATATTTATATATATTTTTGAAAAATAATCATAATAAGAAAATTTTTAATATGTGATTTAAATAAAAATATACATGGCAAAGATTTTTGTAGTGCATATGTGGGAAGACAACCAGAAAGAAGCAGTAATGCAGTTTGCTGAACAGGTAAAGACAATGGCTTCACAGAAAAAGCTTCCTTCAGGTCTTAAGCTTTTAAGTATTGATCTGGCAGAAAATAAAAACATGGCAGTATGTCAGTGGGAAGCACCATCAGTAGAAATATTAATGAACACAGCAGCCCAGCTAAAACCAACATGGAAAATTGAAGCCTTTGTGGCAAAAAATGTTTACAAAAAGGGTTTTCTGTAAATATTTATAATTTTTATTTTTTTAGCGGAGGTTACCGAGCCTGGTCAAAGGTGCGAGATTTAGGGTCTCGTTCCGCAGGGATTCGGGAGTTCAAATCTCCCCCTCCGCATGAAATAATGAAAAATTTTTAAGAAATGATACCTATATCAACCCATGGAAGAGTGGTATGGTGAAAAACAGACAAAGGATGTAATGATTTCTTTCAAATCGTCAAAAATAATTTATTCTGGTAAATCCAAATTTCAGGATATTCTGCTGATTGAAAATGAAACTTACGGCAGGATTCTTATGCTTGATGGAACAGTTCAGTTAACCGAAAAGGATGAATTCATTTATCATGAAATTCTTGCACATATTCCATTAATGTCTCTTACAGAACCAAAAAAAGTTTTGATAATAGGTGGAGGTGATGGAGGTCTGGCAAGGGAAATTCTTAAACACAGTGTATCAAATGTCGACATTGTGGAAATAGATGAAGAGGTAGTTAAAATCTCAAAGAAATTTCTGCCTTTTGTTTCTTCCTCCTATTCAGACAGAAGATTGAGATTATTTATAGAAGATGGTGCGGAATTTGTAAAGAAAAGTAAAGGAAAATATGATGCAGTATTAATTGATTCAACTGATCCTGTAGGTGCTGCTGCTGTTTTATTTACAGAGGAATTTTACAGAAATATTAAAAATTTATTAAAAAAAGATGGAATAATAGGTTCCCAGACAGGCTCTCCTTTCATGTATCCTGGACATCTTAAAATGGCATATGAAAATATGAGAACCCTTTTCAATACTATAAAAATATATACAGCCCCAGTACCAACATATCCGGGGGCAATATGGTCATTTACATTTGCCACCAATGGGGATCTCAAAAGAAAAAGAACAAGAAATTTCAGGACAATGTTTTATAATGAGGAATATCACGATACAAACATCAATCCTGAATTTATTAAGGAACTTGTTCACTGAACCTTCCATTCTTTTTTCTTTTTTTCAAGTTGATCCCTGTATTTCGGTCCCAGGCTGTAGGATATCAGTTCCAGGTCCTTTAAATTGGATATGAATTTGCTCTTGCTGTCTGAATTAATCAATTTTTTAAATTTCTTTATTTTATTGAAATAATCCAAGAAATAATAGATTGATATGAAAAAACCCAGGAAACTTATAAACAGAATCCACGATTTCCAGTCTCCAGTAATGCTGTTATATGAAGAAATAACCGGTGCTGAAGAACTTATAAATATTGAATATATGGATAAAAATATTAAAATGAAAAACAGTATTAGCAATATCAATGAAATGTGAATTATGTAGTGCCTCCAGTTTTTCCAGTTCATAATAAGTATAAATATAAGGCATATAATATTTTTTTCATTATTATGAACTTAGAAGTTTTGAGAAAGCATTAAAATAAATGCCTTCAGGTAAGTGTATTTGACAACTCCCGAACTAACAAAATTTAAATAAAGATGGAGAATACAATAACCATGTTTAATCCGGGTATATTTTTAGGAGCCCTTGGCATAACGATGCTTGAAATTTCTGAGGCTGCGGCAATAACAATTGCCCTCTATTCGGTTGGTGGTAAAAAGGCAATATATGGAACTACCTTAGGTGTTCTTATTGTAATGATTCTGACATTTGTTATTGGTAATCTGATAACACTTTTACCCATTCTTTTTGTAAAACTGATATCAGGAGCATTGCTGTTATATTTCGGTTTAAGATTGATCAGAAGCTCAAGAAAATCGGTTTTAAGGGAAAGGTCCGGAAATAAAATGGAGGAACATTTTGAAAAGGGAGTATTTTATACAACATTTTCGGTAGGTGTTGTGGAAGCTTTTGAAGCGGCGATTGTTCTGGTAGCATTCATACCCATAGATTTCTATGCTTCTCTTTATGGTGTGATAGCAGGAGTTTCGATAATTCTGTTTTCTGCATACATACTGAGAAATCAGATAAGAAAACTAAAACAGGCAATCATGAAGGTTACTGTATCATCAATTTTACTTTCATTCAGCCTTTTTTGGTTTACCGAATCAGCTAACCTGATAATAAAAAATTCAATTCCATCCATATTTTTAATGGATTTGATTTTAATACCTTATTTCATAATTTTCTTTTTGATTGTCTATTCAATAGCTTACAGAAAATAAAAATCTTTTAATTTTTCAATAATTTTTTAATTCGTGGATTTTCACTGAACTGTGAATTGAAAAAAATTAAATAATAATTTTTTGTTAGTATGTTTATGGAAGAAAAAGAGTTATATCATTATCCGCTTGAAATAGAGGATTTTCTATCAATATCCACAGGGGCATCCCTTATTATTAAGGGTAACCCTGGTGCAGGTAAGACAACACTGGCTCTACAGATATTGGAAAAGTTGCAGACTAAATTTAAGATCATATATTTCTCAACAAGGGTTGGAGATTCAAGCCTTTACGCCCAGTTCCCATGGTTAAAAAATATGGAAAAGAATCTTAAATTGCTGATTGCGTCAAAGATGCTATTGCAGCAACTTGCAAAGGAAAGTGAAAAGGTAGAGGAAAAGCCAGTAAAGGATTTCGGCAAGAGGTTTCTTCAGGAAATAGGCGGTGAGACCGCAAAGCAGGTTTACAGAACATATTTTAATACATATTTTAAGGATAATCCATCCCCCGAAGTTAAGAGAGTTTATGATGATGTTGAAATGAATTTGCCTCAGAAAACACTGATCGTTGTGGATTCAATAGAAGGCATATCCAATAAATACGGTATATCCGAGTCCAATTTCATTTATATGATGCAGAAGGATCTCGTTGAAGGTGCCGGTGCATCCATAATTTTTGTTTCAGAAAAGGAGACCCTTACAGCTGAAGATTATGTTGCAGATGGTGTAATTTATGAAAATCATCATATTGAAGATGGAAAAAGGGTCAGAATTATAAATCTGAACAAGTTAAGGGGCATTGAAATCAAACAGCCAAGTTATGCATATACTTTACAGAGTGGAAGATTCAGAATATTTTATCCAGAACAGTATCTCAAACAGGAAATCAGAAAATTTGATCATACACCTAATTCTGAAAAGAGGTATAAAACTGGAATTCCAGAGTTTGATTCTATGCTCTATGGCGGTCTTGAACCGGGATCATTCTTTACGATTGAAGTAGATAAAAACGTATCTCATGATGAATTTCAGCTTTTTATCAGGCCAATACTGCTCAATTTTCTGATGAACAATATAGGAATATTCATGATTCCAATTGGAGGTTATTCGGTCCAGAAGCTTAAGGAAGATCTTGTGAGATTTCTCCCGGAAAATGTCTTTGAAAGCAAAATTAGGTACATAGATTACTTTGTGGAAGAATCGAGTAACCCGTACCATGTTCCGGCCGGAGGAAGCGATTATAATGCAATAAATCAGAGGATCTTCCGTGCAATGTTAGATCTATCAGGAATGGAAACTAAACCGATGATGCATTTCATGGGGATGGATACACTTGAATATATCAAGGGTACAGAATCTGCAATCAAGGAAATATTTAGCATGTCACAGGCGATAAAATCATCAAAGGACGTTGGGATTTCAATTGTCAGGGTTGGACAGTCACTGAAAGATGAAATAATAAACATATCCGATTATTATATAAAACTTGTATCAATAAATAGTGTGCCATTCATTACCGGTATCAAGCCAAGAACGGTTTATTATGCTGTAGAGGTAAACAGAGATAAAGGACTTCCAAATATTAAACTCTCTCCAATGTTATAAATTTTTTAAATTGAAAAAATTTAAATTATTATTTCCCTTTTCTTTTTAAATTTTACTGGGGATGAATTTATGTCTGATTTATTAGATGCCGGTAGGGAAAAACATAACAATTCTAATTATATTCTGGAAGCATCCGGCATCGATTTTACATATTCCAATGGTTACAAGGTTTTTGAAAATGTTAACATTCAGCTGATAGAAAATACATTCGCCGCAATTATTGGCCCGTCTGGAATTGGTAAATCCACGCTCCTAAGGATACTTGGAGGTTTTCTTAAACCCGATGCAGGATCGGTTTATTTAAAAGGTAAGAAAATACAGAAACCCACATCTGACATCATACTGATTCATCAATCAATAGTTACATTTCCATGGATGACGGCCATTGAAAATGTGATGATGCCCCTAAAGGTTAAAAAAGTTCCAAATGAAATTGCCGAAGAAAAGGCCATGAAATATCTGGAACTGGTTGGCCTACAAGGATTTGAAAACCTTTATCCAAAGGAAATGAGTGGAGGCATGAGGCAGAGGGTGGCGATAGCGAGGGCCCTCGCAGCCGAGCCCACGGTTTTCCTGATGGATGAACCGTTTGCCCATCTTGATGAACTCACCGCTGAAGGTTTAAGGCAGGATATATATAACATTCTTTTCAGTCCTGAAACACCTCTGAAGGTTGTGGTTCTGGTTTCACATAATCTGACTGAAGTTGTGGAACTGGCGGATCAGATTTTTGTTCTTAACAATATTCCTGCAACTGTGGTAGCAAATGTCTCAGTAACAATACCAAGACCCAGAAACCCCAGAACTGATGAATTCAATCAGATGCTTGACAATCTATACATTCATCTTACCCCTCCAAGGGTCAAAACAAGGTGATATCATGAACATTTTCCTCATAATGATACTGGCAATATTTGCCACGACTGGAAGGGTGTTTTTTTTAATATTTCTGTCAATTATTACTGGATGGTTCCTTTCATATGCTTCTGTGAAAAGCAAATTATTTGAGGAAATATATATACCACTTACTGAAATTTTTGAATCCGTTCCCGTTATATCATTCTTTCCAATTGTTCTGATGATTTTTGTGATAAATATAGGAGGTATAATGGGCATTGAACTTGCCGTTGATTTTCTTGTTTTCACTGCCGTTGTATGGAATATATGGATGGGGGAATATCAGGCATTCAAAACGGTCCCGAATGAAATGGTTGAGGTATCTGAAAACCTCAATATGGGCATATTGCAGAAGCTCAGATATGTTTACATACCTTTTTCAATACCCCGGGTAGCTGCAAACCTATTTCCCAGTGTATCTGATGGATATTTTTACATTGCGGTTAGTGAGGTATTTACAGTTGGTACCACCCAGTATCATGCCTTTGGGATAGGATCATTGCTTGTTGAATTTTATTCAAAAAATGAGATGAATTATGTTTTTTATGCTCTTCTATTTCAGGCGATAATTGTGGGAACAGTGATAATTTTATTGAGAAAATACAGTAAATATGCAGTTGCCAAGTACACCCTTGATACTGATGCTCCTATAATCAGAAGGGGAAGAATTAATGTCAGAACAACAACAAGGATAATATCTACAATTGCAAAAAACCCAGTTTCAAGACTTGCGGGATATTATAGACAGAGGTCTTCATACAGGGTAAAGAAGGAGGAATTTGAAAAGGAAGAGAGGAGATTCAAGATTGGAAAATATACGGGCTATTCCGCAGGTATAATCATTTTAATTCTCATACTTTATGCCGTTGTAAGATTGATAATATCAATAAAATTTAACACATGGCATGAACTAATTTCAGTCACCCCTGAAATTCTTTTATACATGGCCTTTGACTACCTCAGGGTCCTTATAATATTATTCTTCTCTGTAATTATTGCAATATTTGTTGGATATTACATTGCCATGCACAGGATTGCAGAGGCAATATTTGTTCCTGTAATACAGATATTCAGCTCATTTCCTCCCCCTCTATATTTCCCAATAATCTTCGGTATTTCATATCCATTTGTTTACCATTATTTTGGTGAGCTGTACACCGATCTTTATGTCCTATTTCTGGGATTCATAAGTACATTCTACTACGTATTTTATTCGTACTGGATTGGAATAAAGGCCCTGCCGTCCGAATACTTTGACATCATGAAGAACCTTAACATGGGCCTTCTTTCTAAATTAAAAAACATAATAATTCCAGGAACATTTCCATATTTAATCGCAGGAATAACATCCACCATAAACAGTGCATGGGGAGGTCTGATGATAGGTGAATACTGGCCATATATTGTGGGCAATAAATCACTGGAAGTGAGCAATGGCCTTATGAAATTCATAGATATAAACACTGTTAATGGAAACATTGCATATGCAGCGTGGGCTTCGTTATTGCTGGCAATTGTTGTGGCGATCTATTCCATACTGTTTACCAAAAAGCTCATGGATCTTGCGAAGAAGAAATATGTGGCTGAGGAGGGTATTTTTGCAACATAAAAAATTTAATAAACAGAAATACAGTTAGAGGAATGTATATGACCGAGGTAATAGATCCGAATGCGCGAATTGCTGATCTGGTGGGTCTTCTTTATGTCCTTACCAACATATTTAACGGTAAAACAGATTTATACAAGCTAGAAAAGGAGATGGAAGTGGATCTGGATGATCTCATGCCCATAGTATATACCGCAGTAAATTTAGGATTTGTAACATTGGATTCAGGCGATATAAATGTTACAGAAAAGGGCAGGGAGTTTGCCAGGGCAGGAATCAAGAAAAGGAAGGAAATGATAAGGGATTCAATTAAGAATATGGAACCGTTTATAACATCTCTTAACATGAAGAAGTTCACAATTCAGGAACTTATGGAAGAGCTCGTTAAAAAGAACATTTATCAGTATAATTCACCATCAGGTTATCACGATCTTGAGGTTATTTTAATAGAATGGGGAATATATTCAGGACTTTTGAAAAAGGAGGAGGATTATTTCATTATCAATATGGTGAAATCTGGTAAAGCGTAAAATTTTTGACTGAGAATTCAGGATAAATTACATAAACATTTAAATCCAGTTTTTCATTGTTCATCAATTTTATTATAGTCCTGTTAAAATAGAGATATCCTGGGGGGCCTTTATATATGTATGTCCCGGGTGCTATGAAATACGTCTCATTTTTTATGACGTAGGGAACAAAGTATACAGGATTTCCTGAATAATTATGTTTCAGTAAAATCATCCCGTATGCTTCTGCAAAAATTGAATAATTTTTGTAAAGCAAAAATTCATTTACAATCTTATACATGGTGTTATTGTATTCAGGGAAATACACAGAATAGTTGTTGAAAAATCTCGAATACGGATCAGTTATGATAAATTCAGGATAGGTTCCAGGATGCATAAAATCGGGCAGAATATAATTGTATTTTTCACAGAAATTTGGCATGTTGTCCTGGATCAGGACTGTTGATCCTTCGGGTATCATAGAAGACATTTTCCAAAGGGCCAGATCGTAACTGTTAACCGTTATATTTTTTTCCATTGCATATGAATATACTATGTGAGTATTCATAGGCCCCCATGGCATCAGGAATACAGAAAGTATTATGTTTATTATTAAAATAATATAAATTAATTTTTTAACATTTTTGAAAGAGATGATATTTTTCTTAAGAAGAATGAATATTGCTGAAATCATGGATATGAACAATAATGGAATGTAAAGGCTGGGATACTGGAAAAACATTGGCATGATGTATGGAAAATAATTGTTAAGGAATGCGAAACCAAGATATGGAATCATAAGGTAAAAGTATTTATAATCCATGACTGGAATGAAAAATAGTGGTGACAGTATGAAAATCAGAAATAATGCTTTTTGTAAATATGTTGTGGAAATAATTTTCATATAATAATCAAATGAAATATAATTTGACCAGTAAAACAGGTAACCTGTTCCAAAATAAACGGTTATAATTATGAACAGTATGGAGGAATATAACATCAGGATTATTGAAAATCTTCTATTTCTATTTTCAATGAAACTTACGATTGAAAATATTATTAATATTAAAGGAACAAGGTAATCAGTAATGTCGGATAGAATAAAGAACAGGGCAGACATTTTATAATTTTCCTTGCTATAAAAATAGAAGCCGGTTAAAAAAAGTGGCGGAAACAATGCCATAAAGTGAAAATCAAACCAGTTGACTCCTCCAAGAGGAAAATAGAATATGTATGTAATGGATATAAAAAATGCAATTTTTTCATCATTTAAATAATGTCTGGCTATAAAAAACAGTGGAAATATCGCAATTGGGATGTAAAATGATTGGAATATTAGCAGCAATCTGGGATCAGGATTCAATGAATAAAGTAGACCCATGGGAATGTAGATCAATTTATTCATTGCAATTGTTGGTTGGCCGTTTTCGTAAAGCAAAAATTTTGATTTTATCACAGAATAAAGTAACTGTGAAGAAACACCAAGGTCAAAAACACCTGAGTTGAATGCGAGATATCTCAATACTGTAATCACAGACCAGAACGTTCCGTAAATCAAATATATTATAAAGATAAAATAAATGTATTTACTGTTTTGCATAATCTTCAAGCATTTTCATGGCTTTTTGGATTGCAAAATCAAGCTGAGAATCAATATTATCTGCATAATCATCAGGGGTTATTTCTACATCGTAGTCAGGTTCGGTTCCATGATTTTCTATGCCAAAACCAACATCTAAGAAATAAAATGCATATTCTGGCTGTGTTACAATGGATCCATCTATGAGAGGCCTTTTAGGATCTATGCCTATAACCCCACCCCATGTTCTTTTGCCTATCAGGGGACCGATTTTCATGAGCTTAAATGCATGCGAAAATATGTCACCATCTGATCCAGCAAGTTCATTGGTAATGCATACCACAGGACCTCTTGGGGAATAGTTTGGATAACCCTCCTTTATCCCGTACTTTGGATAGTCATATCCAATTATTTTTCTTTTCAGTTTGTCGAAAAGAAGCCATGAAACGTATCCTCCCCTGTTGAACCTCACATCTATTATCAGAGCATTCTTTGATATTTCCTCAAAATATCCCCTATGGAATTCCGTGAATCCCATCTCGGACATATCGGGTATGTGGATGTATCCAACTCTTCCATTTGTTCTTTCATGTACATATTTTCTGTTTCTTTCCACCCAATCCCGATATATAATTATAGATTCATCGGCTGATGTTTTTACATTTCCGTAAAATTCTTCATCTCCTCTTCTGAATTTAATTCTTACTATGTCTGAAGGAAGATTTATGAGGAGTTTTTCAGGTAGATTATTTCTGTCAACCTTTATCCCATTGATTTCCATTATTATGTCGTTCTCCTTTATTTCTCTGGATGAGGACAGTAATGGTGAAGATTCATCCAGCCGTCCCCTGTATATCTTTTTTATTGAAAAATTTTCATTGTCTATTTCTGCTCCGAGATATCCCCTCAGTTCCAGTTCAGAATTGAAGTAATCCCCCAGCATTTCATACGAATGTGAAGTTCCGAGTTCTCCCTGGAGTTCCCATATAAGATCTGATAATTCAGATCTTGTGGATATCTTTTCAAAGAGATTATAATATTTGTTGAATATATTATCCCACTGAATTTCCGAATCCTTCCAGTAGTTTTCTCTCATCATGTACCAGGTTTCATGCAGCATCTGATCAAATTCCTCCTTGGGATTTACAGTGGCTTTAATCCTGTATATGTTTATTATACCCGATTCCCTGCCAGGCTCAGATCCCTGAAGTTCATTCTTTTCCATGGTGCTAACTATTCTCACAGTTCCGTTATAAAAATATATAAGCTTCTTTCTGTCTCCAGAAACATTGTAAAATTGAGTTCTGTCAACCAGAGTTTCTTCCCTTTTCTTTTCCAGACTGAAATGTTTAATTTCATAGCCATTTTCATCCCTTTCAGTGTTCGTTTCTGAAATAAATATAAATCCATCGGGCGTCGCTGTCAGATCGGAATATCTGCCCGTTTTTATGGGCATGGAAAAAATTCTCCTCTCCAGATTTTCCAGATCAATATCGAATTCCTTGACCTCTTCATTAACTTTATCCAGAAAGGGATTTTTTATTTCCCTCTTCAGTGAAATGCCAAATATCCTTGAATTATTTGGAAATGTAAGGGAATTCAATGCATCATCCATCTGTGGTCTGTTTGGATATACTGAAATGAAGTAAAGATACCTGCCCATGGGATCGAATGATGGTGATATGTCATACATGTATGTATTCTCAATATCTGCATATTTCCCATTTTCTATATTCCTTATCCTTATTTTTTTCCTTGAATATGATTCTCCGTAAGAATATGCAATCCATTTTCCATCTGGTGAAAAATCAATATCATATACCGGACCTATTTTAGATTCATCCAGATATTTTATTGAGTCGTTTTCCAGATTTACTGAATAGATCTGCAAACGGTTTGTTGTATAAATAACATTTTTTCCATCTGGTGAGGGAAACAAATCCAGAACAATTCCTTTCTCTATACCAAAGTTCTTTATTATCTTTCCATTGTCTATCAGAACAATACTTTCTTTCCCCTTCCTGTTCAGGATTGCAACGTATTTGCTATTATCTATGTATTTGGCATTCATCAGTCTGATTTCATCGGTTACCATCAAGGGTCCTTCAAATGGATCCATTTCATACAGTTTTCCCCTCACTGAAAAAACTGTTCTGTTTCCTTCCCTGTTAAGTGAAAAGTATTCCAGTTTTTCCTGTATATTTGGCAGAAACCTCTCATTCAGTGTTCTTTTAGTTCCATAAACATCGATGTTCAATCTTGTCGTCTTACCATCATAAATATAGAGATCCCCGGCCATCTGAAATATTATTCTTTCACCATCAGTATTTGCATTTCTTGCATAGTATTCAATGTTGTCTGTTATATTTATGAGTCTTCCATCTTCATAGCAGTATATCCTTCCTGTACCTTCATGATCAGAAATAAAGCATATTCTGTCTTTGAAAATCATTGGGCTCCCAATATTTCCATCTAAATTTTCCAGAATCCTGTGAAATTTTTCTCCATTATATGAAACCCAGAGCTGGCCAACTGTACCTCCACGGTACCTCTTCCATCTGGCCGGATCTCCTGTATTTCTTCCAAGAAGAGTAAAGTTATTCCCGAATCCAATATATGAAGCGTTTCCGTATGGAAGTTTCCGTATGCCAAAATCATCAAGGGATAAATAATAAAGTTCAGGATAATAATTCAGAGGTGTACCGTGGGTAGATATAAAATAAATTTTTTTATCATAAGAGCTCACGGCTCTTATATTATTGCTTCCAAAATATGTAATCCTTTTTATTTCCGAATTTTCTGATGAATAAATGTAAAGGTCTCCCTGAGGTTTAATATTCTTTTTGCCCATGCTTCTGAATACCGTAAAAATAATACTCTTTCCATCAGATGAGAACTTTGGAAATTTTACTATACCTAAACCTTCTGTAATCCTTTTCATCGAACCGTCATATAGCCATAGATCATCCTCAGTAACAAAACATACTTTCTCGCCGTGAATATCCGGATAAGTCAGATAATGTTTCATAAGCAGATTAAAAAATATATTTTAAATAATTTTTTGGATTGATTTATTTTTACATTAATTTGAAATATTTATACGAGATTATTTTATCTTTTTATTTGATTAAAAGTTTTATTGTTCTCTCATTTTCCCATATCAGGATTTTCAGAGTTTTCCATTAATAAATTTTCATTTTTAATCATATTAACCCTTTTAAAATATTCTTTAATATTAATGGCATATTCCCTTATCTCTTTTATTTTCTTGTTATCATTATATTCTGATAAATCAATTTTTGAAAGAGGTTCAATATATTCTTCCAATATCTTTTTTCTTTTATTTTCAAATAAATCCAGAAAATTTATGTTTGCTGTATATTTTATATTTTTTCCATCTTTAACTCTCTCAACAAGATCATTCTCAATAAGATATCTTATTGCCGTATATATCATGGTAGGAGAATATCCTGTCCTGTTTGAAATTTCATTTATGCATAATGGATTATTTGACACTGCAAGGATAGAATATATTTTAGCCAGTGCTTCATTTAAACCCATTGTTCGCATGAACTTTTTAATTATTGATGCAATTTCATCCGTATCCATTTCAATCACCCATATAGTTCAGCGTCATTGCCCTTTTTGCGTAAGGTATGAGCCTCTTAAATACGAAACCATGCGTTTTAGCAATATCTCTTATAAGATATACTGGCCTTATATAAAAAGATATATATGCCCAGGAGAGCCATCTCAATATCTGATCTGATGTAAAATTCCTTAATTTTATTACTGGTGATAAGGTAGTAAACTTCCTCCAGTTCATTGTTAGAAGCAGCTTTCTCTCCATTACATAATCCCAAAGCCTTGTTCCAGGATATGGTGTTGCTATGGTAAACTGAGCCACCGTAACACCTACCTTCTTTGAAAATTTAATTGTTCTCTTTACATCTTTTACTGTATCGTCCGGAAAGCCAATTATGAAAGATCCAAGTGTGTGCAAACCTGCCCTGTTGGCCTTAGCCACGGATAATTTTGCCATATCTAGTGTAATATTTTTGCCTATAAAATCAAGAGTTTCCTGTGATCCAGATTCTATTCCAAAATAAACTGTATGTGCACCTGCCTTTTTCATATTCTTTGCTATTTCATCATTAAAAAGATTTACCCTTGCAGAACCTGACCATCTAATATCTATGCCTTCACTATAAATTCTGTCTGTAAGTTCAATAGCTCTTTTCATGTTCAATGTAAAAGTGTCGTCAAGAAATTCAATTTCCCTCTTATTGTATTTATATCTTAGAGTTTTTAGCTCATCTAATACCCTTTCAACCGAATGACCGCGCCACTGTTTTCCAAATTGAAGGGATGATGAACAAAAAATGCAGTTGTATGGACACCCCCTTGAAGTCATTATAGTCGCGAACTGGACATTGTCTATCTTATATTTTTCCATGGGAAGAAGGTCCCATGATGGTTCTGGAATGGAATCAACATCCTTAATTAATGGCTGTGGTGGATTGTTCATTATTCTATCTCCCTTTCTGTATGCTATGCCCAAGACCTCCTTCTTTTCTTTTTTATTTGTTAATATATCAAGGATGCCTGAAAATGCTATTTCTCCCTCTCCTTTAACAATATAATCAATTTCTGAACTTTCCTGAAGCGTTAATTCTGGAATGAAGGTAACATGTGGACCCCCTATGATTGTTACAATATCCTTTGAAACATTCTTTGCCATCCTTACCACAGCATATGCATCAGGTATCATTGAAGTTGTAGATGTTATACCCACAATATCCGGTGAATATTGCCTAATTATTTTTTCAACATCGTAATATGTAAGGTTTTCAGCTAAAGAATCCACTATTCTTGCATCAAAGCCTTTTTCTCTTGCTATTGATGCAAGATATGCAAGACCAAGAGGCGGACCCGTAGTTCCAATAACACTTTTTATGGCAGAATCTGTGGGTGGAGAAATAAAAAGTATTTTCATTATTTACCACCAATTTCAGGCATAAGTGTAAATTCCTTTAAAGCCTGATCATAGAATTTCTGGTTATATGTGCATCCAGGATCCGGCCCCAGATAATTTCCAAAATATCCATAAGCACGTGCCCTGCAACCACCGCATGGATTCCTGAAAACGCATGATTTACAAGCTTCGTCATACAAATCCCTATTTCTGAGGTCCTGAAGTACCTTAGAATTTTCCCATATTTCCTTGAACGGTTTTTCTCTAACATTTCCTACCTTTATTGGCAGGAATACACATGGGCCGACATCACCATTATCCTCCAAGGATGCATAAAGCCTACCTGCACCACATCCTCCTATGAATTCAGCCAGTCCTACTCCGGTTGATCCATAATCTGCAGATGCAAAATGGGTGGGTGAATATGTTTTTCCTATCCCAGCCAGAACCCTTTCTATGCCTATTTGAGAATATGTAGGGCTAGTTGAAAATATGTCTATTTTCTTTTCTTGCCATCTGTCATAAAGATAGTTCAAAAGATCATTTCTCTCCTTTGGAGAAAGATCTTGCATGATTATGTCCTTTCCCCTGCCCGTAGGCACGAAATTGAATACAATAAATTTCTTCACACCCAGAGAAATTGCAAGATCTATCATCTGGGGTATTTCGCCAATATTGTATCTGGTAGCGGTTGTAGCAATGGCTGTATCAAATGCACTTGTTTGAACTACGTTTTTAATACCTTCAACTGTTCTTTCCCAGGCTCCTTCAACACCTCTAAACATGTCATGTGTTTTAGGCTCAGGAGCATCAAGGCTTACTTCAACATATTTGATACCTATATTCCTGAGTTTTTCAACATTCTGTTTAGTCAACAATGTTCCATTTGTAGCTATTGTGGTATACATCCCCTTTTTAGATGCGTATTCAGCAACTTGCCAGAAGTCAGGACTGATCAAAGGTTCACCTCCAGAAAATGAGAGCATCGTTACTCCAATTTCATCAAACTGGTCAACCACATTCAATTTTTCATTTAGAGTAAGTTCATTTTTATGTTTAAATGGTCCAGCATTAGCATAGCAGTGCAAACATTTCAGGTTACACTGTTTTGTTATGTTCCAGACAATGAGAAGAGGTGCCTCAAAAATTTGAGGTTTCGTGATACCATACCTTGCCACTGACCTTAATGTTACAGCTATCCCTTTTCTTACATAGACATCTTTCATTGCATTTTTTACAACCGAAAGATCATCAATGCCAAAAGTTTTCATTGCCCTTTTCAATGCCGCCTCTATGGTTTTTACTTCTATATCCTCACTTA
>JAGDXR010000033.1:20555-20800 GCA_023261745.1 Thermoplasmata archaeon
TGCAAAAATTCCAAGGACATGTTCAAATTTTTTTGGTGTTATCATTCTTTTCATTATAAATCTGGCAAATCTATTATCGACTATTTTCTGGAACTGTGAAACTAGTTGTGTTGTGTCGATTTTTCCAGTATATGAGGAAACCATATCACCCCCAATTTTTTCATCCATGTTTTTGCCTCCATATTTTTGTTTAAATTTTATAATTACTAAAATTACAATAATTATTGTAATTAATAACGTTTTTG
>JAGDXR010000020.1:0-8525 GCA_023261745.1 Thermoplasmata archaeon
GCCACAGGTGGAGGGGAGACCAGCAACAGGCTCCGAAGCTTTAGCGAGGAGTAGCTGACTCAATGATTTACATGCATGTTCTCAATAACGATTTTTAATCCGATGAAATTAAATCTTCGAATTTAATAATCCATCCATGAATGATTATGATGTAATAATAATAGGGGCCGGAATTATTGGTCTTTCTTCAGCATATTATTTAAAAAGAAATAACAGGGATCTCAATATCCTTGTTATAGATAAAAATCCAACCTATGCACAGGGAAATACTTCAAGGGCTGCGGCAGGATTCAGGGATCTGTTTTCATCAGATCCAAATTTTAAACTTGCACATTCTTCAATTGAATTTTATAAACATGTACAGAATGAACTGAAATATAATCTGGACATGAAATTTGTTGGATATTTATATTTGCTCGAAGAAAAAACTCTGAAAATGTATGAAAGGATATTTGAAAACCTTTCAAAAAAAACAAGGGTAGAAATAATAGACAGTGATAGAATAAGGGAAATACATCCAGATTTAAATTTCAATCCGGACGAAATATCCTCCGGGATAATTGGCATTGATAAAATTGAACATGGTTTTCTTGGATACAACTGTGGGATCTTTGAACCTGACCTTTTAAGCTCCTTCTATTATGAGAAATCAAAAGAACTTGGCGTTAAATTCATGTTCAATACTGATGTTGAGAGTTTAATCCTTGAACCTGTAAACAGGATAGATTATCCTGGCGAACCTTTTGTCTGGCAGGAAAAGAGGGTTGGATCCATAAAAATAAAAAATGGAAATATACGGGCGGATTATTTTGTCATTGCAACGGATGTTTGGTCCTCCCTTCTATTATATCCCATAGGAATAGACAGCTATGCTGTTCCAAAGAAGAGGCAGATATTCCAGATAACTGGAGAAAGCGTAAAAAAGATTTTATTTTCATCGGGTGGAATATCAGAAGATAAAATCATTCCGTTTACCGTTTTGCCCAAAGGAGTATATATGAGGCCATCAATAAAGGAAAATTCCCTCAGGGTTTCGGTATCTGATGATATAGGCAGGAATATAATGCTTGAGGATGACCCTCAGCCAGAAATGAATTTTTATGCATACAACATAAGGCCCGTTTTACTGGCATACTATCCTGTACTTGAAAATTCCAAAATATTTTCATCATGGGCCGGCCAGTATTCAATAAGCACAAGGGACGATCAGCCATATATTTTCAAAACAATGAATTTAATTTATGCTGGTGTTACCAGTGGTAGTGGTGTAATGAAAGGGGATGCCATAGGAAGAATGGTGGAATCATTATTTTCAGGAAGGGAAAATGCGAAACTGTTTGATGGTTCTTCAATCGGTTCGGATACATTTGGATTCATAAACAGGAACGTCCCCTATGAGGAATTCGTTCTATGAAAATTCTTGTAAGAGGATCCAACTTTCCTTCAGCAGGGTTTATAATTTTTCTTAAAGGTTTTTATGACATTGATTTTCAGGAATTGCCAGAATACAATTATGACTTTTATTATCCCGTTTTTTTCGAAAATAGCGGAAATATGACACTTATATTCAATGAATACTTTATCTATGATCGAAAGGCATGTGAAAAGGGGAAAAATAATGTAAAATTTTTCTGTTCAAGGAAAAATTACATGGATAGGGTACTGGAGAAATATAGAATAAACTACAGAGAAAATCCCCATGAATTGGATTATGATTATATATTTGAATCATCAATTCATGAAGGTATTGCAAAATACCACTATTTTGAGGGATATTTAAAGGAAAAGAGGAATGTTTTTGTGGACTTCAGGGACAAATACAGATTCTTTTATACCCCATATGGAACATTTTTCAATGTTTTTGACCAGAATGTTGTATACGGAAAAGCGGTATTTCTTAGAAAGGTTTTAACTTATAATGTGAATATGCCAATGATCAGAATGGAAAAAAGGAGGATATACTATTCACCATCTCCATTTACAGACCTTTTCCCTGGTTATGTGATGGGCCTTCTCAGCGCAAGTTATATTTCATCGGCTGCATTGCACCATTCATTACCTGAATTCCGAAATCATATTTTTTAATATATCTTTTCATTCAACAAACCTGTACCTGTTAGGTCTTGGTTCAAAGAGGTTGTTTGATGATATAAGATCATTGATGACCTTTCTGACCGTTTTTTCATCAATCCCTTCAGTATCAGCTTCCTTAATAATTTCATTTATTTCAGCGTCCCTTCCCGTTTCGGTAATTTCTCTGATTATATCCTCTATTATCTCATTAACCTTTCTTGTCCTATGGTCAAGGTTGCTCTGGGCTTTGTCAATGTCTATTATTCCCTCCTCTGTCTGTGCCGTCTCTTCCAGGAACTGCTGTATTATATTTATTGCCCTTTCTGCATCCTCCTCAGTTGCTATTTTTGAAAGCCTGACCCTGGCAGAGGCCTGTGTTAACCTTATCAGCGCTTCAAGCTGCCTCGGTGTTATCGGAACAACCTTTGTTTTATTATATAAATTACGCATTTTCAGAAAATAATCTTTCAATGATTCTGATGCCTCTCTGGACATTTTGGGATTTATGTTTTTTCTTGCGTACGCAATGTATTTCCTGAAAAGGTCATCATTTATTTCTTCATTGATAATTTCCTCATCGAAATTTGTCCTCATTTCAAGTATTTTATTCGCAACTTCCTCATCCCTGTTTCCCGGTATATCCGTTATGGTAAATATTGCATCGAATCTGGATAGAAGCGTTGGTGGTAGGTTAATCTGGTCAGCCAGTGGTTTGGATATATCAAAACGCCCATATTTTGGATTTGCCGCGGCCAGGATTGAACATCTGGCCATCAGTGTTGCATTCATTCCTGCCTTTGATACGGTAATGGTTTGCTGTTCCATGGCCTCATGCATTGCCGATCTGTCCTTATCATCCATCTTGTCAATTTCATCAATTATCGCAATACCGTTATCAGCGAGAACGAGTGCTCCGGCTTCAAGTGTCCATCTGCCTTCACCTATCTCTTCTTTTGTTGCTGCTGCGGTGAGACCTGCCGCACTTGAACCCTTTCCTGACGTGAATACACTTTTGGGTGCAATATTGTGTATATATCTCAACAACTGTGATTTCCCCGTACCGGGATCACCCACCAGAAGGATGTGTATGTCTCCCCTCAGCCGGGTGCCATCAGATTTTCTTGTAGTCACTCCACCAAAAAGCTGAAGAAGCAATGCTTCCTTAAGAATGTCCATTCCGTAAATGCTAGATGCTATTTTTCTTGTCAATTTTTGGTATATATCTGGCAATTTTGATAGTTCCTTAATTTTTTTGAGTTCATCATCCGTTATTTCTATTGATTTGTAATCATCCTTCAGTGCATCAACTGAAATCGCATGTATGTATATATCAAAAACCGTATTCTGCATCTTTAATCCGTGCTGTTTTGTTTTAAGTATTCCCGTTACCCTTACCCTGTCACCCGGAACAGTTATTCCTGTCAGATCATCCTCAAGATAAACAACAATTCTGTGTGGCTGTTCTCCTCCCCTTATATCTTCCGGATTTTCCTGTATTTCTATTTTCTGTGTATCTATGAATGTGCTTTCCTTTTCCAATAATCTGAACTTTGTTTCACCCCTTTTTTTTCCGCATACATTACATACTGCAGGAAATTCAAGTAAATCAGAATCCTGAATCTTTTCTGTTGTTCCCCCGCAGGATGTACACATGAAAGAGGCCCTTAATAATTTAGGTCTTACCTCTGTTACCTGCCTTACTATACCGTCAACAGAAATCAATTCCCCTATGTTTTTGCTTCTTATGGATCTGATTTCCCTGACAATATCATCCGGAATTTCTTTGAATCTAACATTTATCTTTGATATTTCATCATTTCCAGCTATCTCCTTTGCTACATATTCTGCGAGAACAATGCTTCTTTCAGGATCCTTAAGTGTCAGGTCTTCCAGTTCTTCATTGAATTTTCTCACGTGCCTGAAGTCAATATGCAGTGATTTCTCATCAGGATATTTATCAGATATGTTCACGATCATAAGGTTGTATTCATATCTGATGAACAGGTCCCTCCAGAGTGATTTGATAGTTTCATCATCCATAGCTTTCAACCATGATGAGGTATGAAATTATTTTAATTTTACCATTGATGTTAACAGATAAATTTTTAAATCAGGAATTGTTAATTTTCAACTGCCGGGCTTGGCCGGGGGATTTAGGCATCTCCTGTTACCCGAAGTCTAGATGCGGGGGCGACAACCGGCTGAGGTGGAATCTCAGGAATACCAGTCCTGCAGAATGTCGATGATGCTCTGTCCTCCTGGACCGGGGGTGATGTACGTGCTTTCAAAGGAAAGCAACGGCATCTTTACCGCGATAAACCCGTTAGGCCCGGAAGGGAGCAGCGGTAACGCGGACCTTTGGTGCTCGGAGGGGTGCGGGGCTGAGACACCTGCAGTCTTCCTGGCTCCTGTGAGGAAAACGAAGCCGGCGGCCCGGTATTTAAAAGATTATAAATATGAAAAATTGAATATTAGATTCATGGGAGATTACAAAATAATACATGATTCTGTACACGGTTCTATAAGGATTGATGAACCTTTGCTTTCTGTGATCGAAACGCCTGAATTCCAGAGATTAAATGGTATAAGACAGCTTGGGTTCAATTATCTGGTTTTCCCAGGTGCAAATCATACCAGGCTTGAACACTCTCTTGGAGTATCTTTCATAGCAGGTGAAATCGGAAGAAGGATTTCAATGAGCAATGAAAAAATAACACTTTTGAAGATAGGTGGCCTGGTCCATGATATTGGGCACCTCCCCTTTTCCCACACCCTTGAAAATATATTTAAAAAATATACTGGTTTGGACCATGTAAAGATAGGTGAAAAAATCATAAATGGTGATATTATCATAGAAAACAGAATTGGTGAAGATTGCATTTCTCACATACTTGAAAAGAATGGAATAGACAGAAAGGATGTCATAAAAGTTTTTGCCGATGAAGAAGATTCCGAATCTTTTGGTAAAAGCAAGAATGCATTTGAAAGCATAATCAACGGAGATCTGGATTCAGATCAGATGGACTATCTTTTAAGGGATTCACATTACACCGGTGTGGCATACGGTTCAATAGATCTTCCAAGGATATTGAATACTGTGAACATGATAAATGATATGCTAGTGTTTGATAATAAAGGCATAGAGGCGCTTGAGGGTCTTGTGGTTGCCAGATCTCTGATGTACTCTTCCGTTTATTTTCATAAGACAAGCAGGATAGCGGAACTTATGTTAATAAAGGCAATAAAGGATATGGATTTTGACTGGAAGATGCTCATTCAGATGAATGATTCCGATATTCTAAATTTCATTAAAAATGGGGGCACATTCCAGAATGAAATTTATGAAAGATTAAAATATAGAAAATTATATAAAAAAGTTATTGTACTCAATAGTATTCCAGATGAAATGATAAATCTTGATACTGAAAGGATTGAGAAAATGATATCTGATTTCTCAGGTGTTGATGAGAAAAAAATCATAGTTGACATTCCTTTTCATGAACTGATATCTGGAGACAAAAGATTGAGGAGTTTTGATATTCGAATTTACAGGAATAACAGGATCTCTTTCCTTGAAAATGAGTCATCAATCGTAAAAGCAATAAAGAGCAGGAAACTGGTTGATTATGCCCTGATGATTGCTTCAGAAAAAAATGAGATTGAAAAAGTAGAAAATGCGGCAAAAAAAATTTTAGTCGGATGATGACTCTGATTCATCCGATTTCTTTTCAGGCGGTTTTCCGGATGATGTTCCCTTGCTTGCAATCACATCATCGATTCTCAGTATCATTACGCTTGCTTCCGTTGCACTGCTTATTGCCTGTTGCCCTACCCTGATAGGTTCAATGACACCCCTGTTATACATGTCATCGATTTTTCCTTCAAATATATCAATGCCAAAGTTCTTTTTTCCCTCTTTATGGGCTTTTCTGAGCTGGATTACCATGTCTATCGGGTCTAGGCCTGCGTTTTCTGAAAGTGTTCTGGGTATGATTTCAATTGCATCAGCAAACTTTTCTATTGCAAGCTGTTCCCTTCCGCCAACCGATGATGCATACTCCCTCAATTTAATTGCGATTTCAGTTGCAGCGGCTCCAGCACCCGTTACGATTTTTCCATCTTCAAGTGCCTTTGCAACAACGTGCAATGAATCCTGAAGAGATCTTTCAATTTCATCAACCACATGTTCTGTGCCTCCTCTTACCAGTATAGATACAGCCTTTGGGTTCTTGCATCCGGTAACAAATGTAAGGTGATCATCACCTATCTTTATTTCCTCAACTTTTGAGGAAAATCCAAGATCATTTGTTGTAAGATCATCGAGATTCATTACAATTTTGGCTCCTGTTGCTTTTTCCAGTTTTTCCATATCACTCTTCTTTACTCTTCTGGCTGCGTATATACCTTTCTTGGCAAGGAAGTGCTGGGCAGTATCATCAATTCCCTTCTGTGAAAATACAACGTTTGCACCGGTTTTTGCAATCTTTTCAACCATTTCCTTAATCATTTTCTGTTCTTCTTCAAGGAATGAATGAATCATGTTTGGATCCCTGATCTGTATGTTTGCATCGAATTCGGGTTTCTTAATTTCAAGGGCAACATTTAAAAGTGCAATTTTTGCATTGTTAATTATCTGTGGCATATCTGGGTGTGCTTTTTCCTTATCAACGATTATGCCATCAATGATCTTTGTGTCATCAATTGATCCACCCTGTTTTTTTACTATTTGAATATTATTCAAATCAGCTATCAATTTTCCATTTACATTTTCAACAATCTTTTTGACTGCATCCACTGAAATATCAGAAAGAAGATCTTTGCTCATTGAAGCGTTTTTACTTCCAAGAGCTGTTGCTGCTATTTTCTTGAGAGTTTTATCATCATCAATGTTTATTTTTGTTGCAATTTCATTCAAAATCTCCTTGGCTTTTTCCGAAGCCATTCTGTACCCTGTGGTAATAACAGTAGGATGAACATTCTGATCCAGAAGTGTCTGAGCCTGTTTTAACAGTTCACCTGCAATAATTACAGCTGTTGTTGTGCCATCACCGACTTCTGTATCCTGAGCCTTGGCCACCTCAACCATCATTTTTGCCGCCGGATGTTCGACCTCGATTTCCTTCATTATTGTTACACCATCATTGGTAATAACAACATCTCCAAGGGAATCCACAAGCATCTTGTCCATACCCCTCGGGCCCAGTGTTGATCTAACGGCATCAGCTATTGCTATTGCGGCTTGAATGTTATTCCTCATTGCATCTTTTCCCGTCTCTCTCTTAGTACCCTCTTTTAATATTAATATTGGTTGGCCTGCCATCATTTAAACCACCTCTTGATTTTGATAAAATTCTTCTTCTATATAAATCTTTTCAAGAGGAGTAAGTGTTATATTTTTTAGTTTATTTATAAAACCTTAAATTCAAAAAATCGAAGATTTTATTAAATAAAATATTTTATTATAGGATGTATGCCATTGTTCGGAAAACGCTCGAGCAATAAAACGTTTGTTCAAGTTTTACGTGACACATTAGAGGAGGGTAGAAATTATTCATCTGTTGATCCCACAAAGGCAAGGGTCACAATAAGGAAGATCCTTAGGATGATAGAGGACGCATCCAAACAAGAAAAACAGGCCATAATGGAAAATAAGGAAGAGGTTATCAATATTTTATGGGAGGCAGGAAGAACATTATACGATTTGAATGACAGGGAAAAGGCATTTGATTTTTTTGAAAAAATCAAAGAACTTAACCCAAACGATTATAAGCCATGGTTTGAAATTGGTAAAACTCTTTTAACGCTTAACATTCAAATTCCATACGCAACCGTGAATTTGAAAAAAGCACTGGAACTGAACCCAGATAATGTTGAAACCCTTGTTCTTTTGGGTGATGTTTACAGAATTCAGAAAGATCTTGAAAATGCAAAGAAATATTACAAAGAAGCACTTAAAAAGGATCCTGGTAGGGCAGATATAGCTGAAAAAATACTCACAATTGATCCAAATGATGTTGAGGTTTTAAAATTACTCTTGAATTATTATCTTAAAATTGATGATAAACCTAAGGTTGCTGAAGTTTATGCTCATCTGGCATCTGTTGAAAATAATATGGAATACATACAAAAGGCTTTGGAATTGAATCCAGATAATGTTAATATTTTAAAAACAAAAATCAGATTATTAATAGAAAATAAGAATTTTCAAGAAGCTAAAGTCACACTTGATAGGCTAATAGAATTAGTACCAAGTGATTCAGAAATATATATTCTTAAGGAATTAATAAATAACAAAAGTTCTGAAAATAAGTTATTTGAAGAAATCAAGCCAGAATCAAATGAAGTTAAGGAAAGCGCTTTATTTGATGAATTGGTTGGTAGTGAAAATCAGGTTAAAGGTATTGAGAATATAATGCCCGATGAACTTATTGCTAAAGAAAAATCTCAGGAAG
>JAGDXR010000020.1:8625-18958 GCA_023261745.1 Thermoplasmata archaeon
AGAAGGGAGAGTTACCTGAAATAAAGGAAGAGAAGGGAGAGTTACCTGAAATAAAGGAAGAGAAGGGAGAGTTACCTGAAATAAAAGAAGAGAAGGGAGAAAGCATCATACAGATAATCCAACCGGGACAAATTCCTCAGAGTGAGGTTCAAAAGAAACAGCCTGAAACACCAAAAGTTTCACTAAACGTTTCCCAACAGGGCAAAATACAACTCAGACCCCCTAATGAAAAAGAGATTCAGGCATTGTTAAAGAACCCCAAACTAGGGGAAATATCCATAAAATTCAAAGACAATGCTGAATTTATTTCAAACATCAACAAAATATTATTAGATCAATATACAAACAAACAGATATTTATACCAGCAATAGAATCTCTTTTAAAAGCCGGCTTTACCTCAAAAGAACTGAATGAAATTTCTCTAAAATTAGGTCCGATATTTGATGCAATATCTTTATTTGTAAATAATAGGTTAGATGATGCAGATAAAATATTGAATCAAATAATATCCAAAGATTTCAAAAATTCATTAGCACTATTTTACAAAGCAAGGATATCCTCGAAAAAGAACAATATGGTCGGGGCCAAAAATTTCTGGACACTTGCAAACAAATTTGATAATTTCACCGATCTCAAAAGTAAATTTCCAGAGCTATCTTCATTATAATTTTTCATAGAGTGATAAAAATGCTAATAATAAAAATAGGTGGATCAGTAATAACTGATAAAAATCAGTACAAAAAATTAAAAATAGATAATTTAGAAAATATCATAAATGAATTACCTAAAAAAGATTTCATTTTAATTCATGGAGCAGGGTCATTTGGGCATTATCTTTCAGAAATTCACAATTTAAATGGAGGAATATTAAACAACGAAAAATATTTTTCAATTGTTTCCAAGGACGTTTTGGAGCTGAATAATATCATTTTGGATAAATTAATTGAGAACGGTATAAACAGTATTTCATTGCCCATCCATTCATTTCATATAGTTGGCAGTGAATTCAACACAAATCTTTTTGAAAAATATTTGAGACTGAATTTTATACCTGTTACATTTGGAGATATCATTCTAAATCCGAAGACAGGTTTGAGTATATGTTCAGGAGATCAGATAGCATTTCATCTATCAAAATATTTTAGGCCCGAAAAAGTTATTTTTGTCACAGATGTGGATGGAATCTATGACAGGGATCCCAGAATCGAGGGTGCCAGATTGATTGAAGAAATAAAGGGAAATGACAACATATCTTTTGGGAAAAGAGGAAATGATGTTACAGGAGGCATGGAAAACAAATTCAGAGTAATCAATGGAATAGTAAAACTTGGAATTCCGGTTTATGTATTGAATGGAAATGAAAAGGGAAGACTTTTTAATGCAATTTATGATAAAGAATTTGTTGGAACGAAGGTGATGCCATGATTGAAAATAGGAAATCTGATCATGTAAATATAGTATTAAACAATAATGTGAAGTCACATTACAATTACTGGGACGATATTACAATATTGCATCAAAGTATGCCGGAAATTGATTATGATGAAATAGATACATCAGTAGATTTTTTGGGAAGAAGATTGAAATACCCCATAATAATAGAATCAATGACCGGAGGGTTTCAAGGAGCAGAAAAGATAAATGAAAACATAGCAAAGGTAGCATCGGAATTAGGCATTGGTATGGGAGTAGGCAGCATGCGCGTCATTTTAAAAAATAAGAATCTGGAAAATACGTTCAATGTTGTTAAAAATTATGAAATCCCATTAAAAATATCAAACATAGGAGCTCCTCAATTAATAAAACAGAAGAATGATGATCCCTTAAAGGATGAGGATTTATCATACATAATAGATGTGATAAATGCAAATTTTCTGGCCATTCATTTCAATTTTTTGCAGGAGATAGTTCAGCCCGAAGGTGAGAGAAATTCAAAAGGAATTGAAAACAGGCTGAATTCAATCTGCAAAAATTTTCCTGTTATAATAAAAGAGACAGGTGCAGGTATAGATTACAATACAGCACTGAAACTGAAAAGAATGGGAGCAATCGCCATAGATATTTCAGGTGTATCCGGCACATCATTTGCCGCTGTTGAATATTACCGAGCTTTAGAAAAAAATGATGCAAGAGGAATAAGGCTTGGTCAGACACTCTGGGACTGGGGTATTCCATCACCATATGCTGTTTATTCAGTAAAGAAAGTTAATTCAAAAATAATATCTTCAGGTGGAATAAGAAATGGACTGGACGTGGCCAGGTCCATAGTAATGGGTGCGGATCTTGTAGGGATAGCTGCAAATGCATTGAAAAGTGCGACTGAAAGTTATGAAAGTTTAAAAAATGAAATACAGCTGATCATTGAAGAGTTAAAGTCAGTAATGTTTCTATCCGGTTCCAAAAACATTGAATCTTTATCAAAGAAGAAGTATGTTGTTACAGGTCGGCTAAAGGAATGGATGGAACAGAATATATAGAAAAATGCCCGATATGCGGTAATGAAACTCTGCATACATGGATAAACGAAGAGGACCTGAATTACTTCGGAAAAATAAACATTTTTACTTCTTTATGTTATACATGTGGTTTCAGGCATGTAGATGTTATTTTTCTCGAAAACAGGGGTCATGTAAAGATCACATTTGTGGCATCCGGGGAAGAAGATCTTAAAGTTAGGGTAATAAGATCATCAAACGCATCAATTTATGTTGATGAAATAGGTGTATCGATTGAGCCTGTTATGGATGGCGAATCATTCGTTTCAAATGTGGAGGGATTGTTGTTCCGTATACTGGGAATAATGAAACAGCTTCTCAGGGATGCTGATGATAATGCAAGATCCCTGATATATGAAAAGATGAAAAAGATCGCACGAATGAGGCATGGAAAGGACAAGCTTACTATAATAATAGATGATCCTACGGGTAACAGTGCCATACTGAGCGAAAAGGCAGTGATTGAATATCATGAAAATAAAAATAGGAACATTTAAAATGAATTTTATTATTATTTGATTCATGAATGTTGATGACATTTTAAAAAATGTTGAAAAAGCCGTGCCTGATGAAAACATATTTGTAGATGTTTTAAAGGATCTTGTAAAGGAACACATCAAGAATTATCTTTTAGAAAAGCTAAAAGAAAATCCCGCATTAATGAAAGAGCTGGACGAGGCAATCAAAGAATACATAGAAGCAAAGATGATTGAAACTCTCGCAGAAACAAAGTTTGTCAAGGTAATGGCCGAACTAGGTATTGAATCCCTTCCTTTAAATATAAAGGAAAAAGTGATTAAGGAATTTTTAAATGCATTCAGAAAGGAGTTCAACGAGGTTATTGAAAAAACATTCTAGATATGTAAAAAGGAAAAATTTTTTTATCCTTTTCGTAAAATTCTAAATTAGAACATAATAAAATTTTTAACCCCAAGCATCATTTTTTTAGGAATGATCTTTTATTGAGGAAATCTATTTCTGGATTTGTTTAGTATAATATCCATTTCTATATGTGATCACTCCTTTATTGATCATCCTTTTCAGTATTTCCTTTAATTTTTCTTCCTCGGGATTTATGTAGAAATTCTTTTTCAGTATTTCTTTTATATTTTCCATATTAACCTTTTTTTCCTCATCCAAGATTTTACTAAGAATGTTCATGAGATCTTCATAGACATTCCATGGAAATATGAACCAGGCCCAGTCAGATTCATGAACCTCTTGCGAAAAATAATCCGGTTTAAACACTGACCTTGTTATGTGCAACAGGGTTGAGGATTTCACGCTTTTTGGATTTAATGATTTAACATATTCATAAGCGAGCTTCATACTCTGACCTGTATCCGTAATATCATCCACGATTATTATGTCTCTGTTATTTATATCAACAGGCAAACCCTGTACGATCTTTGCCTGTCCATCCACGGTTGCAGTAATCCCCCAGTGTTCTGTTTTGATAGTATATAGATTTTTCTGCTGAAATCTATCTGATACAATCCTTGCCGGGACAATGCCTCCCCTGGCCATACCTATAATTATTTCTGGTTCATAGGAATCCATTTCCATCTTTTTTATTATATCATCAACCCACCTTTCAATATCATGCCATGAAACCAGACGGCATTTAAATCCATACATGATCTATGATAATCCTCAGGATATTAAAATTAATTTCGGATAATTTTTTGTTAAAATTTTATTTTAAAATTAATATTCTGATTTTGAAAAAATTATAGATAATTTTACTATCCTGATAAATAATGTTTAGGACTATCAAACTGAAGCTTCCGTATGACAGATCGTTCATTGAAAAGGCAAAAAAATTCAGAGAAGTTACACAGATAGTTCTAGGCTAAGGTTTTGAGAATAAAACATTCAATAAACCGAATCAATAAAGGGACATACAGAACGGTGAGGGAAATGATACGCACACAACCATCTGCACATTCTATCTTGACTCACATAGGATATCACTCACCACAGTGCATGGCAGACTGGTATATACGGTGTCACCCTATCCTTTGATTGAGAGATACAGGGGTAAATACACAATTTCTCAATTGATAATAGATGAAAAAGGTAAAAGAATATTCATAATGGTTAAGGTGAAAATTCCAGACAAAGAGATGGTGAAAAAAGAGGATGTAAAAGTATTGTATAGATATGGGCATAAAGGACATAGCAATATTATCAAATAACATGTTTTTCAACAGCAGGCATCTGAGGGAAGTGAAAGGAAGATATCAATATTTAAAAAGAAGATTAAAGCAGTCAGGCACTCGTTCCGCTAAAAGGAAATTGAGGAAACTGAGCGGAAGAGAGACTGTTCTTGCGTGATTTTAATTATATTATTCCCAGGAGAATGGTTTCACTTCCCTATGATATGATTATACTTGAGGCACTGAATCCCGCACAGATGATGCAAAATGGACAGGGCAGAAAATTCAGGAAGATGCATGGATCATAATCCTCAGCAGGAACTGGAAAGGTTCATAGAATACAAGGATGAGGATGCAGGCAATATTGTAGTATATGTAAATCCGAAACATACTTCACAGAGATGTTCGAAATGTGGCCATGTAAATAAAAATAAAAAGCATGAACTGGAATTCAAATGCAGGAAACGTAATTTTAAACTTAAAGCTAACCTGAAAGCCTAAAGGAACATTGAAGTATTTTTTATATATTAGTATTACAGGCTGTTTTCAGCCAGACAATCGTTGCGGTTCGATGAAACTCCACCCACGGGTGGAGGTAGGACTAGCAACAGGCTCCGAAGCTTTAGCGAGGAATAACTGATGTTTACATACTAAATAAAATTTTAAAGAAAATAACCAAACATCAGGGGAAGAATAACCGTTGCATCTCCTTCTATGGTTATGTGCCTAGCTTTCCGGTTTATTTTTCCCCATGAAATTGCCTCCCTTGTCCTTGCACCTGACAAAGAACCATCATATTCCACCGCCGTTGTCAGATACACAGCATAATCTAAACCTCCACGGTACTGATTCCACCAGATTGTGTGATGTTTTGATATTCCACCGCCTATCATGAGGGCTCCCGTTTTCTTTGCCGTGAATATTATGTCAGAAAGAAGATGTTCATCCATGAACAGATTTATTTTAAAATTTCTGTTCATCTCCCAGAAAGACCAGAGCTGAGATCCTACTGCTCCGTCAGTTATTCCCGGCACTATTACCGGAATCTTTTTTCTATAGGCCTGGTAGAGCAGGCTGTCCTCTTTTCCTATAAATTTTCCGAGTTCCCATACGAGCTCATACAGAGGCCATTCTTTTATTTCAATATCTGAAAAAAATTCATGCATCTTTTCCTCTATTATTTTTCCGTAATTATCCTTTGGAATTATAACATTACCCAGCCTGTAAATGTGATGTTTGGCCAGTTCTCTGTCATCAAGGTCGAACGATCCGTGATAATAATTTTTGAATGATCTTGCAAGATCATGATCAAGTGTGCCTGCTGTTGTTATTATTATATCAAACATTTCATTTTTTATTGCGTCCCTGAAAATTCCCCTTAAACCGGTGGATGTTATGTCGGCAGGAAATGACAAAAAATTTGTTATGTTATTATCATCAAACATTTTTTTTAGAATTCTCACACCCTCTTCAACCTTTTTTGATGAAAATCCACCCATTTTTCCATATTGATCAATCAATTCTTTGACTGTAGTTTTGGAATTTATTTTAAGATCTTTCACGGGGATCATTTTCTCACCTCTTCCACAAGTTCCATAAGACCGTGTTTTTCAAAATAATCCTTCACAGGTCTTAGTATTTCTATAAGTATTTCAGACAGATTTTCCTTAAGATCCATGGGGTGTATCTCTCCGGATCTGTATTTTTCGGCAAGATCGTTATATGATACTATTTCAGTATCTCCAAGTCCCCTTCTTTTTATGATGATTTTTTCTTTATAATATGGGAATATTATGAACCTGTAAATATCCATGATGGGATTGTTTTCGGTATCATTTGGAGGGCAGAAAGCCGATTTTATCTTTTTCTTTATTTCTTCATCCGTATCTATTATGAATATTGCGCTGTCAGCCTTGCTTTTACTCATCTTATTTGATATATCCATCCTGTTGCCACCCTTAAGTCCTGCCAAAAGAGGCGTATGTATGGCTATCGGTGGTTTGAAACCCAGTTTTGGTGCTATATCCCTTGCAAGCATGTGGGCATGCCTCTGGTCCATGCCTCCAAGTGCAATGTCCACATCAAGCTCAAAAATATCGGCAACCTGCATGAAAGGATAAATCATTTTTGATGTGTCAATATCAATATCCGTTTCCTTTCTGCCCATGATGTCCATTGCCCTTTTCAGCCTGTTTAGTGTTGTGTTTTTAGCCACCTTGATAACCTTTTCCCAGTATTCCTTTCTACCTACGAGTTCATCAGCATAGATGAACATGACATCTCGGGGGACACCAATTGAAATGAATGATTCCTTCATGAGTTCTGCAGATTTCCTTATTTTTTCCATGTCACCGTTAAATTTGTCGTTGATCATGGCATGCCAGTCTGCAAGCAAAACAGTCATTTTTATACCCGATTCATGTAAATCCTTGATCTTATTACCACAAATCAAACCAGTTCCAAGATGGACCAAACCTGATGGCTCGAAACCTATATAACCCTTTAAATTCTCCTCCGATATTATATGATCTAGTTCATCCTCCTTCACAATTTCAGCCACATTTTTTAATATCCTCTCGTCCATGAATGGATTAATCAATTACTGTATATTATTTTTTTACATTTAATTGAATCTCATGGTTTTCTGGGAAGCTCTAAATTTCAACAACAACCATTTAGGGTATTACAGTACATTTAAAAATATAAGGAAGATATGGGTAATAAAAGTAGGACCGGTGCAGACTAAATATACGAATATGGATATTGCTTCTTCAGTATTGAATGGAACATTTCCATAAAGTCATATATCGGTCGCTGAAACAGGAAGTTACGAAGATTAAGTTGAGGAAAGCTCAAAACCACTGATCTATGTTTTTTTGAGATCTTACTTTTTTAAAAACTTTCAACTTTTCAATTGCTCCCCTTATTCTTTCTTCAGAAAAATTATGCTCATGCACCATGAATTCCATCAATCCATTTTCATCATAATCCTTCCATTCCACTCTGTAATTTTCCGTTACGTCTGGTCTTAGAAATATTTTCCTTATTTCATCCAGATTATCTATAACAATGCTCTTTTCCCTCATTAAATTTTCAATGCTTCCATACTCTTTTATGTATTTCAGGGCCTTTTTTGGACCTATATTCTTCACACCTTCATTGAAATCTGTACCTATCAGAATTCCTATATCAACAAGCTGTTCTCTATTTATACCGAGATTTTTTAGAATTTCATCAAGAACAATCAGTTCAGGCTTTATTTCCCTGTAAATATTTTTTCGTGGTATTTTCCTTTTACCGGTAATCGTTAAATTTCTCACAAGCCTGGGAGCACCAAATAGAAGTGAATCAAAATCCTGTGAGGCAGATGCATATACATCTCCCTTCATTGCCATATATGCGGCCTGGGCCTCTCCTTCAGAGGGGGCCTGGACCCATGGAACACCCATCAGTTCAAGAAGTTTTTTTGAATCATCAACCATATCTTTAGTCAATCTTGATGATCCCTGAGCATATAACCTTGCTTTTTCCACATCACCCATTTCCAGAGCCTTCTTCCATTCCTCTTCAGATGCCCTTCTTTTTTCAATCCTCTGAGATATTGTTTTTTGCTTCAATTCAGGAGGTTTTCCATCAAAAACATAAATAGGTTTTATTCCTGATTCCATCATGTTTACGGTTCTGTAAAAAATACCCGAAAGATGTGATGTTATTCTCCCCTTATCATCCATGAGAGGTGTACCATCAGGCTGCCTTATTATGCTCAAAAACTGATAAAGAGTATTATATCCGTCAATTGCTATGCTCTGATTTTTTAAATTTCCCATATCTATTTCCTTTGATTCTATTATGTCAGATATGTCCACACCCATATTTTCACTCTCCAAATATTATTTTTCCATTTTCTATGCGATATTCTATATATTTTCCCGGTGAAATTGTTGGATGTTTTTCAATAATCATTCGCTTTATTTCATCTATCTTTTCCATCTTAATAATTGTTTTGAATTTTGGCCTTATGTAATGTTCCCCGGGAAACATGATCTTTCTCTCCCTGATGTTATATATGGCCCTGGATGTCATCATAACTGGAATGCTAAAATCCTCAATAATTTCATTTAAAAGGCCAAGCTGCTTTGACAGTATCTCCTTATCATAAAAATGCTTTTCATTCATACCGTAGAATTCTGTAAATGAATCTATTATCAAAAGTTGAACTTTTTTATATTCATATATGAGATTGTAAACGTGCTTAAGATCATTTTCCTGTTCAATAAAATTATAGGGCCTGTAAAAAATAATGTTTTTTGCTCTTTCATCATTACCACTAAAAATTTTTATAAAAAGTTCATTGTTTATACCTTCGGTATCAATGTATACCACCTTTCCATCATAATCAGAAACATTCATGGCAACGTTCAATGAAAGTATGGTTTTTCCTGTTCCAGAAATACCATATATCAGTGATACACTTCCCCTTTCAAGACCCCCCTTTAAAAATTCATCAAACTCCGGCAAACCTGTGGGAAGTCTATCATGCACCATTTTGAATAAAAATAATATTAATTAATAAATAAATTATTCGATAAACGTAAATATTTATAAGTATTGATATAATAAAGGTGAGATTATGCCAGTTAATCTCGAAAATGTAAGGTATGGTACAGAACTGATCAAGAGGGGATTCGCCAGCATGCAGAAGGGAGGGGTCATAATGGATGTAGTCAATGCTGAACAGGCAAAGATTGCTGAAGAAGCCGGTGCTGTTGCAGTAATGGCTCTGGAAAAGGTCCCCGCCGATATAAGGGCAGCCGGAGGCGTTGCCAGAATGGCGGATCCTGTTAAAATTAAAGAAATCATTGATGCGGTATCAATTCCAGTAATGGCAAAGGTCAGAATTGGACATGTTGCCGAGGCAAAGGCCCTAGAATCACTTGAGGTGGACATGATAGATGAGAGTGAGGTACTTACACCTGCCGATCCATTCTTCCATATAGACAAAAGAAAATTTTCGATTCCATTTGTGTGTGGAGCAAGGAACCTGGGCGAAGCTGTAAGAAGAATATGGGAAGGGGCAGCAATGATAAGGACTAAGGGTGAAGCAGGAACAGGAAACATAATTGAGGCTGTCAGGCATGTCCATCTTGTAAATAGGGCAATACAGGACCTGAAATTCAGGGATGATGATGAAATTTATGAAATATCCAAACATTATGCCGAGAGTTATCTGATTCTTTACATGCAGATCAAGGAGATAAACGGAGAACCAAAGAAGATATCTAGCAGAGAAACAGTATTTTCAGAGTATACTTTTGAAGATATCGTAGGTGGATTATATAAGGAAATGAAAGAAATCAAAAAACTTGGAAGGTTGCCCGTGGTAAATTTTGCAGCCGGAGGAATTGCAACACCTGCAGATGCGGCGCTAATGATGCAGATGGGTATGGATGGAGTATTCGTGGGATCAGGAATATTCAAATCCCCGAATCCTCAGGAAATGGCCAAAGCAATAGTTGAAGCAGTAGCAAATTACGATAAACCTGATGTTGTAGCAGAGGTATCAAAGAATCTGTCAGGAATGAAAGGGATGGAAATTTCAAACTTACCAAACGACCAAAAACTGCAGGAAAGAGGTTGGTAGGGCTCGTGGCCTAGTTTGGACAAGGCACTGGCCTTCT
>JAGDXR010000035.1 GCA_023261745.1 Thermoplasmata archaeon
ATAAATCGAAAAAGGTAATAAATTATGCCAATTCGTTAAATATCGATCTAATATTTCTGCCTCTGTATTCTCCAGATATTAATCCTATAGAATTCATTTGGAAGGAGGATAAAATGATAATATTGACATCATCTGTAGAATCCCTGGCAGATATGATGTTCAGAATAGCAAAATCAATTTATGAATTTTCTAAATCTATAAGTTTTGCAAAAAATTGGATAATAAAATTTTTAGATGATAAATATAAAAAGTTATACGTTTAACTATAATATTAAAAATAAAATCGGAACTTCTTATTAAATTGAAAAAAAGAATGTCAAATGAAGGACTTAAGTACAATTCTCTGAAGCAATAGGGGCATATTCCTTATCAGTTTAGACCAGTCTTCAGAAAAATTTTTGATATTTAGATTTTTCACAAGATCATCTATCTTTTTAACATCCTCCATTTTCAACGATGCATTGAAGGACAATGCATTCTCTTCTGATTGTCTGGGATTTTTACTTCCATAAATGGGTATAACATCCTTCATTATGATGTATTTCAGGGATATCTGACTGATAGAGTTTCCATATCTTTCTGATAACTGATTCAGAAAATCCATGAGTTCTCTAAAATTCTCAGAATTATCTTTCCTGAAATATGGCAGATTTTTCCTCAGGTAACCGGAGGGTTTTTTATCATGGCTGTATTTACCGGAAAGTACGCCCATTTCAAGTGGTGAATATCCTATTACAATTTTTTTCTTTTCTAGCAACATTTTAATTTCATCGTCGTTCAGCTGTTTTTTTAATATGTTATATTTAATCTGATCTGAAATTATTTTGAAATCAATTTTTTCCAGATCCTTAATATAGAAATTGCTAACACCTATGTACCTAATTTTTCCCTCATCAACTGCCTTTCCCATCTGTTCAATGTACTTCTTTAAATTTACATATAAGGGTGTTGGCCAGTGTAGTTGATATATATCCACATATTTCATATTGAGGTTCATGAGACTTCTTTCAAGATGCTTTTCCCATTTTTTTATATTGAAAGGAGCGATTTTTGTGGCTATTACAAAACTCTCTCTATCATAACCGGATAATGCTTTTCCAAGCAATCTTTCTGAATATCCATTCCCGTATATTTCAGCGGTATCAAAAAAATTTACCCCGAGATCGATTGATTTCTCTATACCTTTTATGTATTCATTCTCGGAATAATCATTCCCCCATCCCTTCATTGATCCCTGCCATGTCCCTTGACCTATGATGGAGATTTTCATGTCATAGAATCTTTTATAATTCATGAAAAATTTAATTAATGCGCATTATTAATTTTTTTTTGTGGATATCATAAATAAATATGATTTTTATCTTCCAAAGGAACTGATTTCCCAGAATCCAATTGAGCCCAGAGATGAATGTAGATTGATGGTACTGAAAGAAAATAAAATAGAAGATCGAATATTCAGGGACATTATAGATTATCTGGAAAAGGATGACATCCTTGTATTGAACAATTCCAAGGTAATCCGGGCAAGATTATTTGGAAAAAAACCGACAGGAGGAAATGTTGAGCTTTTGTTCATCGAAAAAAAGGACTTGCCTGTATTTTTAGTTAAAGGGAAAAATATCAGGGAAGGAATGACTGTTGAAATTGGCGAATTTGTGGGTAAGATCATTGAAAAAAATGGCGGAATGGCAAAAATAGATTTTAAAACTGATATTAAAAAATTAATAGAAAAATATGGTAAAATCCCTATTCCTCCTTATATCAAAAATGATATAAAAAATCCGGACATGTATCAGACTGTATACTCATCAGAGGAAGGTTCGATAGCCGCTCCCACAGCAGGACTTCATTTTACCGAAGATCTTCTGAACAGAATAAAAAATAAGGGGGTGAGAATAGAATATCTGACCCTGCATATTTCTTATGCCACATTCAAACACATAGAGGAGAGTGAAATAAAAAATAAGACTCTCCATGAAGAAATATATCACATACCTGAGGAAACTGCAGAGAAAATAAATGCGAGAAATGGAAGGCTTTTTGCCGTTGGAACAACGGTAGTGAGGGCCCTGGAATCATCATCCAGAAACAATAAGGTATATCCGGGCACATTTAATACGGATCTGTTCATAATGGAAGGTTACAGATTCCAGAGCGGGATAGACGGCATAATAACCAATTTTCATATACCAAGATCAAGTTTAATAATGCTTGTCACTGCATTTGGTGGATATGAAAGGGTGATGGGAGCATATAAAATCGCGGTAGAGAAAGGTTACAGATTTTTCAGTTTTGGAGATGCCATGTTAATTTTCAGATAAAATGTTATACCATAAAATTTTTATTCTCTCTCAAAATATAAAAAAACATGAAAAGGATACTGGCATTTGGTATAGTAATTCTAATGGCAATGCTTGCATTTATACCATTGTCTCATGCGAGTTATTTGAACATAACACTTTATCCGGATAAAAAGCTTGCATACATAACAATGAATTCCGTTGCAGTTCTGTTGTTCTCATACCCGAATGACAGCATGATATCCCAAATTCTGAACGGAACAACATACAATATCTCATTCTCATTAACATATAATCATCCTTCAGACTGGGCCATAAAATTCATGGAAGGATACATAAAATCCAGGTATCATAATATTACAATCAACAATATGACAGTCAGATTCACATTAAATGAATTCGCAAATTCAACTCTGTTAACAATATACAAGAATACAACAATAGATCTATGGTTAACAGGAATATTTAATAAAACAAATAACGGGACAAAGGCCGATTTTTCATGGAGGTCCTTTAATATAAATGGTCATTTTTATGTAAAGGATGATGATCAGGAATATGATCTTAACGACATGTTGTCAGATATGAACAATAACATTTTGTCATTGATGATGAAATTTATTCATAAAACTGAGGTGGATACAATCAACTTTTCCGCACTGTCCAGGCCATTGAGTCAGTGGAATAAGATATACAATCCTTCCACAAATACCACAACATTCTATTACAATGCATCAACAAATCTGCTTCTGAATTTTACATCCAATGATTACAGTCTCAGGGTAATATACGATCCTTCAAGCACAATTGTAACCCAGGGATACGCCGTTGCAACAAATAATTCTCTAATAATCTATCCAAATCCACAGAACAGTTATATGGATTACATATTGATAGGAATTTCAGTCTTGGCAGTGGTTGGCATATTTTCAGCATTAATAATGAAAAGGAAAAAATAAATTTTTAAAATTTTAAATTTTTTACCATTTTTTACCAGTTATTTTTTCATACATTGTTATATAAAGTTCACTTGTCCTCTTTATCATTTCTTCAGGCAATGGTGGTATATCAGGCTCATCGCGCCCCTCTTCTCTTGCCTTCATTAATTTTTCATAATACCCTATATCCCTGTAATATTTCCTGACAAATTCCTTGCTCAGTTCAATAAAGTTCCCTTTTTCATATTCTTTCATGTCCCAGAATCTATCTTCATCAGCAGTTCCGAATGTGTCAACAATTACGGGATCACGATTTTCATCCATTGCCCACTCTTTCTTTCCATCAACATGTATCAGTCCCCTTGAAAGAACATCTCTGTTGATCTTTTCGTCAATTTTAAGTATCTTTTCCCTTATTTCATCCATCTCATCTTTTGACAGACCCCCAATTTCCATTGCCTCATCGAATGATAATGGCCTATCGAATTCCTCAAATTTTGTTGTTATTTCAAAGAATGGTTCTGGGAGTTTTTCTCCATATTTTACATTTTTTATCCCAAGATCTGAAGGACTTATTTTTCCATTTAAAATTCTGTCATGCAGAGAACCAGCAATATAATACCTTGTTATGAATTCCAGGGGTATCAGGAAATTGCCACCTTCTTTTTTCCCCTTCATCAGTATCTCATACCTCTTTACCTTCATCCTGTTCATTTCTTCAAGCTTTATGAAGTGCGTATTTATATTCATATTTGAGACAATTTCAAACCAGTGTGCCGAGGTCCTGGCCAGAGAAGCTCCCTTGTAAGGTATCTTTGTTGGAATTATTTTGTCAAAAACAGATATGTTGTCTGTAAAAATAAACAGCAATTCTCTGTTGTTCAGAGCATAGACTTCCTTAACTTTTCCTTTTCTTATCAGTTCCATATAAACGGAAAGAGTAATCCATATATCTATTTTTCTTTTTCAGGAAGGATAAAACATCGTTATTTTAAAATATGTATCGGTATTTATGGTTAAATGTGATAGTCAATGAATGATATGGGAGGCTATCTCATCATTGGTATAACCTGGTTTATAGGACTGATATCAGTTTTCCTTATGTTATGGGCCGTGAATAAAATTGCCCCCAGAAGGGACAAGAAAAATGAACCCGCAAGAAATGATACTTATGAATGCGGTGAAAAAACCATAGGTGATTCATACGGACCAATCAATGTCCAGTATTATTATGTGGTGTTGTTATTTGCGGTGTTCGATGTGGCTGTGGTTATGATGCTTCCATGGGCCTTTTCATTCAGTCAAATTAACAGAAATAACGTTATTTATATGACAATTTTTCCACTGGTTTATCTTTTAATTCTCCTTAGCGGTGTATTTTATGCATTCAAGAAAAAATATTTCGAGTGGAGATGAAAAATATGAGGGATACAATATTATTTACAACAATCGAGGAGGTTTTAAATTGGGGAAGAAGCAATTCTGTCTGGCCATTCACATTCGGTCTTGCATGCTGTGCCATAGAGATGATGTCTGCACAGGCCTCTCATTATGATATTGCAAGATTTGGAAGTGAAATTTTCAGGGCATCTCCAAGGCAGTCCGACCTGATGATTGTTGCCGGAACCGTTACAAAAAAGATGGCACCAAGGGTCAGAAGGCTCTATGAACAGATGGCTTCCCCAAGATATGTTATTGCCTATGGGTCATGTGCAACATCCGGTGGGCCATACAGATTCGGTTATTCCGTTGTTGATGGAGTGGATAAAATAATCCCAGTAGATGTTTATGTACCGGGATGTCCTCCAACTCCTGAAGCTCTTATATACGCTGTAAACAAACTCCAGGAAAAAATAAGAAAGGGGGAGACGGAAAAATGATTCTGGAGGAAGGAGTTTTAAAGGATGGAACAAAATTCATACTGGTAGAGAAAAACACACTTTTAGAAGAATTAAAGAATATGAAAAATCAGGGGTATGATTATTTAATTCTTATGTCAGCAGTCGATTACAGAAATTACAGGGAGGTTGTTTATCATCTTGGATCATATAGGGATAACAGAAAACTGGTATTGAAGGTAAGAACTGAAGATGATGTTCTGAAATCATCAGCATCATTGTGGGGATCTGCAAACTGGTTTGAGAGAGAACTATATGACCTCATGGGTATCAGGTTTGAGGGTCATCCCGAACTGAAGAGAATATTCTTACCTGAAGGCTGGCACGGACACCCCCTGAGGAAGGATTATGACATGAACAAAGAGCAGTACGTAAACATGAATGATGATGGAACTGACACGGTCAGCTTCAATCCCGAGGATGGGTGGTAAAAATGGAAGAGAAAATAATTGAAGTTAACTTTGGTCCACAGCACCCATCAACACACGGTGTACTGAGGCTGAAGGTCAAGCTGAAGGGCGAAACCGTTCTGTCTGCCGAGCCTATTATAGGATACCTTCACAGAAATGCCGAAAAACTGTCTGAATTTAATTATTATGCATCCAATACTGTATTCATGGACAGGCTGGATTATGTAGGTAATCATAACATGGAGCTTGGTTATGTAATGGCAGTTGAGAAGCTTGCCGATATTGATGTTCCGGAAAGGGCAGTCTGGCTGAGAATGCTCTTTGTGGAATTGAACAGGATTGCCAGTCATCTTGTCTGGGCAGGAACCATGGGTCTGGACCTTGGAATGATAACTCCATTCTTCTACACGTTCAGGGAAAGGGAGAGGATTCTGCAGTTATTTGAAATGGTTTCCGGTGCAAGGTTAACATACAATTATATAAGTATAGGAGGCGTTTACAACGATTTACCAAATGAATTTGATGCAAAGTTCAATGAATTTGTGGAAGATTTTTCATCAAGGTTAAAGGAGATAGAGAGCCTCTTTAAGGAAAACGAGGTATTCATACAGAGGATGAAGGGTATTGGAATCCTTCCACCTGAAGTTGCAAAGAGTTACAGCATTACAGGTCCTGTGTTGAGGGCCAGCGGTGTGAATTATGATATCAGGAAAGTTTCACCCTATCTCTATTACGATAAGGTGGATTTTGATATCCCTGTTTCGAATGGAATGGATAACTATGCAAGATTTGAGGTGAGATTCAGGGAAATGGAACAGTCACTCAGAATAGTAAAGCAGGTATATGGAAAATTGCCGACCGGTGAGTATCAGAACCCCCTTTACAGGAAATCGGGTCTCATAAATATCAAGGGAAAGGGAGAGTCATATGTAAGGACTGAATCACCAAGGGGTGAATTCGGTGTTTATGTTGTAGGAGATGGTTCCAAAAAGCCTTACAGGGTGAGAATAAGGTCACCTGCATTCCAGAACCTGTCTGCAACAAACGAAATGGTAAAGGGGTCAAAGATAGCCGATATGATAGCAACGATTTCTACCCTGGACCCTGTTTTTGGGGAGGTTGATAGATAATGGAATATTCAATTTTACAGCTGATAAATTTTATTCTGACATATATAGGGATAAATTTTTCTGTCTATTTTCCACCATACGGAATGCTTGTCCAGAGGGTTATAGTTGATTTAATCGGCGGGTTGCTCATATTCATAGCGGCTGCATTGACAATAATAGTTGTAATATACATATTCAGGAAATGGATGGCCGATTTGCAGCAGAGGATAGGTCCTAACAGGGTAGGTCCATACGGTACTCTGCAGCTTATAGCGGATGCACTTAAAATGTTCGGCAAAGAGGACATAATCCCTGACAATGTGGATCCGCTACTCTTCAGGTTTGCACCTTATCTCGTATTCATACCGCTGATCCTTTCATACCTTCTGATACCGTACGGTAATTTATATCACTGGGATATAATTTTTACAAATGTAAATGTTACACTTTTGCTTGTTATAGCATTTTCTGCCATACCACCAATAGGTGAAATCATTGCCGGTTTTGCTTCAAACAATAAATTTTCCATGCTTGGCGCGCTGAGGGCAGCGGCCCAGGATCTTAGTTATGAAATACCCATGATGATTTCACTGATCGGGGTAATAATGCTTACAGGAACATTCAATCTGAATTCTATATCTCAGTATCAGTGGCATTACATCCCTATTGCAATTCTTGAACCTATAGGATTCCTTGTATTTTTTGTTGCGGTCCTGAGCAAAATGGCGGTTGTTCCATTTGATCTTCCAGAAAGCGAAAGTGAGCTTGTGTCCGGTTTCAATGTTGAATATTCAGGACTGAGATTCGGGATATTCTATCTGGGCGTTTTCGGTTCCATATTTTTCGGTTCTCTGTTCATATCAACAGTTTATCTCAGTGGGGGTTCAGACATTCCATTTATTCCGGGTCTGGGATACATATGGTTGCTTGTAAAGGCCTTCATATTTACATTCCTTTTTCTTACAATATGGGTATCTCTGCCCAGGATAAGGGTTGATAAATACATGAATTTTGGATGGAAATATCTGCTGCCATTATCCATAATAAATATACTATGGACGATGGTTATTGTTCTGGCAATGCACGGGGTGTTATAAATGGTCAAGGGAATTTTAAAGGGAATGTTTGTTGTCCTTAAACATTCCAGGAGAAAACCAGTAACGGTACAGTACCCTGAGGAAGCGATACCATGGCACACAAAGAGGTTCAGGGGCAGGGTCATTTTAAATCTGGACACATGCATAGGGTGCTCACTCTGTTCACAGATATGCCCAAATGAGTCCGACCACATGGTATATTATGATTATGAAAACGGAAAAAACAGGAAAAAGATATATCCGGCGGTAAACATTGGAACATGCACGTACTGTGGATTATGCCAGGCAGTATGCCCAACAGGATCAATAAGGCTATCAAATGACGGTACCCTGGCAAGTTTCGGTAAGGATTTTGATTATCTCCCCGACAGATTATCAAGGACTGAAGAGGAGTTGAAACATCATGATTGAATACCTTTTTTTAATAACAGGTATAATAGGAGCGGCATTTTCATACCTTGTTGTAATAGAAAAAAGGCTGTATCGGGCAGCCCTGTGGCTGATGCTCTTTCTTTTGAGTGTATCAACATTATACGTTATTCTTGGTTCAGGATTCTTGGGAGCGGTTCAGATAATAATCTATGTGGGTGCAGTAATCACATTGCTCGTGTTTACAATAATGTTAACCAGGGGTGAGGAAGTTGCGGATTAGTATTGCTACGGCATATGGAATAATACTTTTCCTGGTTTTGATGATATTCGAACTTAAATCCAGGCTTCCAGGTATAAATATAAATTCATCACTTGGATACATATCTGATCTGGGAATAAGGATTTTCAGCGGTGGATATTTCATAATAATGATCGTACTTTCAGTTTTAATCCTGACTTCAATGGTCGGGGCATTTTATCTCTCTGGAAGGGATGATGAAGAATGATTCAGCTCTGGATGGTACTGTTTTTGAGCACGCTCTATTTTTCAATAGGCATAATGGGCATTCTCGTTGCGAGGGGAGGCATAAAATTGCTGATGAGCGTGGAAATAATAATAAATGCGGCAAATATCAATATACTTGCATGGGCACTGAACATTAACGATTCAAACGGTATATTTTTCGTTTTACTTTCCATAGCAATAGCCGCAGCAGAATCCGTTATAGGCTTTGCAATACTTGTTTCCCTCCACAGAAAGGGAAAGGGAATAAACCTTGCAAAATTAACCGACCTGAGGTGGTAAAGCATGGTCATTAACAGTCTTATAAATATTAATCAATATGTGATTGCAGCATTCCTCATCTTTCTTGTACCCGTAATAATGTTTCCTCTGATATTGCTCATAGGTAAATTCAGTGAGACGGGTAAAAGGATTTCCGGCATACTGGCCACGACCGGAATATTCATATCATTCATTCTGTCATGGTTTATATATTCAAATGGTACATTTTCATTTAACCCTGGAGATTATTATTTTAATTTTGAATTTCCGTGGTTTGGAAATATTACATGGGGAGTCTTTGTAGACCCACTTGCAATAACCATGGCCCTCATGGTTTCTGGAGTATCATTCCTCATACATATGTTTGCAATAGGGTATATGGGAAAGGATCCAAACAAACATGTCTATTTTGCTGAAACTTCTCTCTTTACTGGAGGAATGCTTGGCCTGGTTCTGAGCGCTAACCTGGTAATGTTTTTCCTCTTCTGGGAACTTGTGGGTTTGTGTTCATACCTTCTTATAGGATTCTGGTACTTCAAACCAAATGCCGCATCGGCTGCAAAAAAGGCATTCATCGTCACAAGGGTTGGAGATGTACTTTTGATCCTTGGACTTGCCGTACTTTACTGGATGACATTCAGTTCAAATGATCCACTTTCAATATATAATCTGAACACCCAGATACCCCTTATAATTTCAAGGATGCATTCAAATTTGGATCTGGCCATAGCAGGTGCACTGATTTTAGGAGGAGTGGCGGGTAAGTCATCGCAATTTCCACTGCATGTATGGATACCCGATGCAATGGAAGGCCCTACAACAGTTTCAGCGCTGATTCATGCAGCAACAATGGTAACCGCAGGTATCTATCTGGTTGCAAGGATATATCCGATATACCTTTATGCCCTTCCATGGGCGGGTCTGCTTGTTCTCTACATGGGTGCATTTACGGCATTTCTTGCCGGAACAATCGGTATCGTTGTCAATGATGTAAAGAGAATTCTGGCATATTCAACAATAAGCCAGCTCGGATACATGCTTGCAGCACTCGGCGTTGGGATAGTCCTTGGAGAATCCACTGTGGGATACAGTCTTTATCATCTCGTGGTACACGCATTCCTTAAAGCTCTACTATTCTTATCTGCGGGGTCAATATTATTCATGTTGCTTGACGTGAGGGACATCAGGAAGATGGGGGGTCTGTGGAAGAAAATGCCCATAACAATATCCGCAATGTTCATCGGTGCACTGACATTGATTGGTTTTCCTCCACTGGCCGGATATTTCAGTAAGGATGCAATAATTTCCCTGTCATATTATGGATATCTCCATAATACGGCTCTATTCTGGGCATGGTTTCTGCTGCTCATAGGCGCGTTTCTGACTACGGTATATACGTTCAGGATGTTCTTTGTAGTTGCGCTGGGGAAACCAAAGAGCTATGCAGCAGAAAATGCAAAGGATCCACCATGGGTCATGATAATCCCTTTAATTGTACTTTCTGGTCTTTCAATAATTTACGGATTATTCCAGACCGATTTTTACAATTTCTTTAATGGCGTTTATCAGATGACAACCATGCATTTTGACATACCATGGTATATTGAATGGCTTCCTTTCATTCTTGTACTTTTTGGCCTTCTCGTGGCGTATCTGTTCTATGCGTCTTATAAATTAAATCCAGATACAGTGGCAAGAAAATCAGGTATATTTTATAGGATTGTCAAGAATAAATATTACCTTGATGTACTGTTTACAAATATCATAGCCGAAAGGTTTATGGTAATTCTAGCAAAACTGTTCTATGCAATAGATAAATATGTGGTGGATGGAATTGTAAATGGTGTGGGAATAATATTCAGGATTCTTTCCGAATATTTCAGGAAAATTCAGACAGGAATTGTGCAGTACTATGCAGCAATAATGCTCGCCGGGCTGATAGCTATTCTGATCACGGTATTCATATTGATAGGAGGGATCTAAATGGATGATATTTTAATTTACGGAGTTTTACTGCTTCCCCTTGTATTTACCATCATACCTCTATTTACCGGGAAGTATTCCAAGGCAGTATCAACAGCATTATCGGGACTGTTTCTTTTATATGTATTATATATATTCATTATTGAATATAACAGAACGGTATATTACAACATGTTCACCATGATGAACGGCATATCTTTCCAGGTACTTTTAAATTCACTCTCAATACCCCTGGTGCTTCTTGTGTCTCTCGTTGTATTCATAGCCATTTCCTATCAGAATAAAAGCATAGAAAATTCATATTTCTCATACATATTCTTCCTAGAATTTTCACTTATAGGCGTTTTCATATCATATAACCTCATATTCTTCTACATATTCTGGGAGCTCGTCCTGATACCATCATACTTCATGCTTGGGAGATGGGGAGGACCAAGAAGGGATTACACTTCACTCAAATTCCTGATATATACCCATGTTGGATCCGTTTTCATGCTGATTTCAATCTTCATTCTCGGGTGGAAGGATGGATTCAACTTTTCATATTCTGCAGCATTTCCAGCCATTCAGAATATTCCGGAATCATTGAAGGGAATTGTCATACTTGGATTCTTCCTTGCATTTTTCATAAAACTTCCCTCATTTCCGTTTCACACATGGGCCCCAGATGTATACGTTGAATCACCAACCACATCATCAATGATATTTTCCGGCCTGCTATCAAAGATGGGTGCATTCGGTATATTTGCAATATTCATAAACAAAAATGCAATGGGAAGTTATCTTCCATCCTGGATGGGGATTTTGATGATAATACTCGGTCTGACTTCAATTGTATATTCGGCCCTTGTTGCCCTTGCACAAAAGGATCTCAAAAAAATGGTTGCCTATGCAAGCATAGGTCATATGGGATTCATAACACTATCTGCCGGAGTATTCGTATATGCTATGGCAAACAATTTAACATCATACATGGATGGAATAAAACTTGTCCTGGCAGGTGGTCTTTTCATGATATTTGCCCACGGAATAATAATACCTATACTTTTCGGCAGTGTTGGATCAGTAGAAAGGTCCACCGGTACAAGGGCAATGAATGATCTTGGAGGTATAACAAAGATGATGCCGAATCTCGCATTCATAATGGTTGGTGGATTCCTGGCATCTCTGGGATTGCCAGGGTTTGCCGGTTTCATATCCGAATTTTCCGTTGTGGTTGGAACATGGATAGCAATAGGCTTCTGGGCATTTCTCCTCATTTTTGGAATGGTTGTTGCGGCAAGCTATCATATATGGGCCCTGCAGAAAACACTCTTTGGGCCCTACAATAACTACCTTGGGAAAATTGGAGATATGCTTTCGAATGAATTATGGCCATTGTTACTCTTATTGATAATAGCATTCATTCTCGGTGTTTATCCATATCCGATATACCATCTCTTCTACAGTTATTCCGGTATAATCATGGGGGGTGTATGAAATGGTATATTATTATTTCTATATGGCTCCAATAATATTGATTCTATTTGCCATCATATCCATGATCCTGATACCATTCATGAATAAGAAATGGATAATGGGAATATCTTCCACCGGCATATTCATATCCCTGCTGCTCTCGATGTATGTTATTATTACAGACAACAGATCATTCTACACATCCAGCGACTTTTTCACAATATCATATTACACATATCTATTTTTCATGCTCTTTTCATTCATAGGATTATTTTCTTCCCTTTCGCTGAGAAATGTTAAGGAAAGGGATGTTTCGATATATTATATCCTGATACCATTTTCACTTATGGCCATGTATTTTGCGATATCATCAAATAATTTAATATCACTGTTTGTTTCATTTGAGGCCGCCTCCATTTCAACATATGCGCTTGCAGGAATGCCAAAGGAGAAAAGGACACTTGAGGCTTCCATAAAATATTTTGTCATAGGAGCACTATCATCGGGAATAATCCTGCTTGGCATATCATATTATTACATTTCAACGGACACATTTTCAATAATTTCAGTCAACGGTGTAAACAATTTTTCACTTTACATTTTATCCCTGGTTCTACTGCTCGTCGGTTTCGGTTTCAAATTATCACTATTCCCTTTTCATAACTGGGCAGTTGATACATATACAGGAGCTAGGGCAACGGTTTCATCATTGCTATCAACTGCAAGCAAAATAATGGCCCTCATTATAATGATAAACATATTTTTTAATATACAGTACATGAAAACACCTTACAGTTCACATATTCATTTCACAACAAATGGTATCCTTTACATTCTATTCATTATAATTTCAATACTGACCATGTTCTATGGAAACATAACGGCATTGATGCAGAGAGACGTAAAGAGGATGCTGGCATACAGCAGCATAGCAAATGCAGGTTACATGGCAATGATCTTTTCGCTTTTATATTACGATAGTTATAAAACCTTCATTCCGCTGATTTATCTCGTGATATTTATATTTTCACTTGCATATGTAATTATGAAGGGCGGATCATTTCTTGCAATGGAAAACTTTGAGGCGTATTCAAAATCCACAACCCTTGATGATCTGTCGGGATTATCAAAGAGGAGCCCGATTCTCGCAATATCATTTACGGTATTGCTATTTTCACTGGCCGGAATACCTCCAACCCTGGGGTTCATGGGTAAATTCTATTTATTCTATACACTTGTGGAAAACAACTTCTGGTGGCTTGCACTTATAGGTGTTATAAACTCTGCAATATCCGTGTATTACTATTTTAGGGTTGTCATGTACATGTATTGGAAAGAACCAAGGGTAGAAATAAAAAAGGATACACTATTGGAAATGGTGGTCCTGCTAATGGCCATTCTTGCAGTAATCATTGGCATTTTAACGCCTTATATTTACAGTATAATGGGGTGATATGATGATTGAAGATCTTTACCTTGAAACATTTCTGACCGACATAATTTATGGTGAAGTAAAAAATGCTTACAGAAGCATGCAGAAACTGAAAAAATATGCCGAAAAAAGGAAAAACAGAAACAAGAGATATGAGGGATATGGAAAACTGGCAGACTGCATAATCGATGTCATGGAAAATAGGATATCAATGAAGGAATTCAAAAAAAGAGTTATGGATCTATCTGAGAAATATCCAGAAATTTTCTTGAAGGATAGGGAAGAGACCGGAAATTCCATGAAAGTCGCATATTCAATAATACACAAGGTTGAATATGCTATAAACAGGTATGATATAGAATACCCGAAATACAACATGCAGAGGTGTGATGATCTATGAAGGAATGTCTGGAAGAATTTGAAAAGATGGAGGAATATGAGGAGAGCGCCGCACATGTCCTGAGATGTTTCAAGGAATACGGTGAGGATATATATTTTGATGATGAAGAAAGGAGAATGGTACTCGCAAGGGAAATATGGGATCCATCTGTAAAGGAGATTATGGAAGTAATATCAAAGATAACGAAAACTGATAACAGAGAAAGGTTCATAGAAATGAAGGAAAAATACAATCTGACAATGTATTAAATTTTGAAAAAGTTTATCTTACCCTCCATTTTATGTATTTTTATGTATGCAGTACTTAAGGTTAACAAAAAAGACCAGTCTGGAATAGACAGCCTCTACAAGGATGATATTGTCAGCAGACAGAGCATCATAAAGAGGGAAGGTATCTCCCTCAATCTTGATTCCGATTATATATATGTTGTGATAGAGGGTTCTGAAGAAGGTGTTAAGAGAGCTCTCGAAATAGCCGAATCATTTTCAACTAAACTTGATAACAAGGAAATGGAACAGATTTACAGAAAGATTAAGGAACAGGATGAGAACAGTCTGGAAGGATTTGGGTCCATTTTTGGCTAAACATGCTCCATATAATTCTTTTTGATTCCGAGCTTGAAACCATACCAGAAAATCTATGGATCCACCCCGCAGTAAAAAAATATGCGGAGAGGAGGGGTAAACGACCAAAAAACATGCTTCTGGATTCATCATACCATCACCAGGCAATAAGAAAATATTTCCCAGGGGAAGAAAATAGAAGGGGAAGGCCAGATATAGTTTATCTATTTTTATTGAATGCCCTTGAAAGCATACTGAATTATGAAAATAAACTGAGAATATACATTCACACCAGGAATAATGATGTGATTAAAATAAGTCCCGAAACAAAGATACCAAGAGCATACCACAGATTTGTGGGATTAATGGAATCCCTCTTTCAGAATAAATATGTTCCAGATAAGGAACATCCATTGATGTGGATGGAAAAAAAGGATCTGTTTTCTCTTATAAAGGAGATAGATATCCCGAATATATTTCTCATGGATGAAAACAGTACCGTATCAGATCCTGGGGAATTTCTGAAACCGGAAAGCATAGTTCTCATAGGTGGTTTTCCTGAAGGAAAATTCATTTCCAACGTAAATGAATATCAGAGAAAATCAATTTATAATAAAAGATTGATGGCATGGACCGTCGCCAATGAAATAATAGTCAATTATAAAATGATTTACTGTAAATTATATTGACCTGATTTTCCTCATACGTTCTATTTTTCTTTCTATGAGTTCGGGACTTCCGATGTCATGCCTGACATAGATATTTCCGCTAACATATTTTAAGGCTTCTTCCGATGTTCTGTAAGCATCCTCAAGTTTTTCGGCCTTTGTAACAACAGCCAGGGCCCTGGAATGCGTTGTTAGAATCCTATCATCAACCGCATTGACCGAACCAAAATAGACCTTTGCACCAGTTTCATAAATTTTATTCAGATCTATATGTATCTCCTGATTATCTTTTGGAGAGTTCCCATATCCTTCAGGCACAACATATTTTACAAGTGTAGAAAGATGTTCAAAATAAAAATTTTGGTGTATGGATCCCTTTGCAATGTTATTGAGAAGTTCAACAAAATTCCCCCTGAATGTTGTAAGGACATTCATGGCCTCCGGGTCTCCAAATCTTGCATTTATTTCAACGATCTTGGGCCCTGTTTTTGTTATCATGAACTGCGCATAAATAACCCCCCTGTAATATCTTCCCTCCCTCCTCAGGGCATCGATTATCTGCTGCAATATATTCAGTGAAAAATTGTAATCATCTATTGAAATGAAAGGAAGAAGGTGATCTGACATGGAATATGAACCCATTCCACCGGTATTTGGTCCCCTGTCACCTTCATATGCCCTCTTGAAATCCTGTACAAGGGGCATTGGAATAACATTTTTACCGTCTGTGAATGCCTGAAGACTGTACTCCTCGCCTTCTATTTTTTCCTCTATCAGGATTCCCTTTCCACCGCCAATATTTTCCATTATGATTTTTTCACAGTACTCTATGGCCTCGTCCTTTGTCTGGAAATGGTCTCCTTGAACCCAGACTCCCTTACCACCTGTCAATCCCACTGGTTTTATTACAAAGGGAAAATCTATTCCCTTTATGAATCTCTTTATTGCTCCGAATTCCGTAAAATAGTAATATTTTAAATTCCCCGGTATACTGTATTTTTCCATCAGTTCCCTCATGAACTTTTTATTAGTTTCTATCTCTGCAGCCACTGAATTGGGCGATGCGGTCTCAATTCCAATCTTGTTGAGTTTATCGACAATCCCGAGCTCAAGCGGTGCCTCCGGTCCAATTACTGCCATATCAATGTTCCTGTTTTTTACAGGATTCCAGTCCATTATCCTTTCAATATTGGTTTCCTTTTCTATCAGATATTCCCTGCTTATTTTTTTTAGACCAGGATTCAGATTTCCCATAACGGTATAAAGGATTCCTCCGTCATCGACTATCCTCTGACCGATTATATTTTCCCTTGCACCACCACCAACAAGCAACACATTCATTTTGAATCATCTCCCAGATCCACGTTCAATTTTTTTATTAAATATTCCCTGACATTCTTGGGATCCGATATGTCTATACCAAAATATGTACCGAAGTATTTAGTTATTCCTAAAACCGTGCTTTTGCCATACTTCCTCGAATAGACAAGTCTTTTTTCTTTCAGCATTTTTATATGATCGTTCAGTTTTTCACCCACATATTTTCTGAGATCTGAAATTTTCACTGGCTGCAGATATGCAATCAGGGCAAGCGTTTTGAGCATTTCCCTGTCTATTTCAGGTTTGGAAAATTTATATCCAATTTCTGTATATTCTTCTTTGAGTTGCATTACGTATTTCTGACCAATCCTGAATATCTCAATGGATCTCTCATCTGATCTGTATTCTTCCTTAAGCTGATTGATTGCCTTCCTAACATCATTTTTTGAAATGTTCAATTTTTCGGAAATCTCTGAAATTTTCAATGGTTCATCAGAAGAAAAAAGAGCAGCTTCCACCATGTTTTTTATATTCATTATTTTAATTATAAGAAAACGAATTATAAAATTTTATGAGTTTTCCTCTATGAAAAAGGTCTATTTGACAATGATCTAAAAAGGATTTGAATTTACTGCATATGATCAAAACACATGCAAGATCTATACTTTGAATTATAAAATGGATTCATCTTAAACATACTATGCCCAATTTATAACCGAAGCTGTTACAGCAAAAAATCTAGATGGTCAACACTATATTACTCAAATTTTAGAATTTAAACCTTCAATAAATATGACCTATCCTTTAATCAGTGTAAATTATATATGGGCCCCACCTAGTGCAGTTTATGAAATGAATAATAAATATAATTTATATGAATTAACACAATCACCAAATAATATCAATATTAACACGTATTTTGGAACTATAATTCAAGGTCAATATGAAAACTATATGACGTTTATATGGAAAAATTCATATTATAACTATGTAAATGGGTGATATAAATGATACATGAAATTTATGTAAATTTTATTTCATCCTATGATGATTATAAAATGAGGAGGGAGTAATATGAAATCTTTCTATAAAAAGAGAGATTTTAAAAAAGGAATTATAATTGTTTTATTGATTATTATTATAATTATATTTGCATATTCATATTATATGTTTGTAATTCAGGGTTTTACAACGGGACTGAAAACTGTTTTAGGTGTGAATGGTGTGAATATTGAGGTAAGTAATAATTCTACAGCAACTATATTCTTTATTTCAAGTGGTAATGATACTATTTCCTCAACAGAACCATTTATAATAAAAATAAGTCCACCATCAGGTAATCCTGTAACATTCATATTAAATAAAGTGACAACACCTATAAATAATACATTAATGACCAACACTACAATAGGTGAAAAAATATATTATACCATATGGATTAAAAGCGTAACAGGAACTAAATATTTGGCAACAAATGACACAATAGTTATTTCTCAGAGAATTGGCAATCTATACAGTCCATATATTCCAATATCAACCGGTACGACGGTCACAATGATTTATGATGGTTATGTAGGATTTATATACCAGGCTTATATAAATTTTAGATTAATTTTACAGGGACATTGTAATAATGAACATATATTATACAATGTACCTCCCTATGGTCATATCAATACAAATCCTATTGATGATATTAAATTCCTAAATTCCCTGATTTTTAGGCATTATATTTATTGAAAATAATCTGAAATAAATACTCTGAAAAACAGAAAGTTTATTATAGATAATGGTAATTTACCATTATGTCATTCATCA
>JAGDXR010000015.1 GCA_023261745.1 Thermoplasmata archaeon
TAACAATAGATTTAACGGTTTATTTCCGCCATAGAAATTACCAAAAAATTTATATAATTACATTATAATAACCTTTTATGACAACTCAATCAGAATTGGGGAGTATCAGGACAGAGATTCTCATTGCTTTCATTTTTGAGATATTGGCTTTGGTGTCTTGGATTATCATAATAATAGTGTTTGGTATATTAAGTTTATTTAGTGCAGCAGAATGGGCAAGTTACCTTGGGTGGAATTCAATTTATGTTACCCCTATATTAGTTGCAGCAATTGTTTACATAGTAGTATTTTTAATACTTTTGATTCCTACAATCCTCGTAATAATAAGAACAAATAAAATGCGTATCGCCGCAAACAATAGGGACATAAAAACGCTCAAAGAATTAAATTCTATAGGTTGGGCAATAGTTGCGTTGATATTTTCCGGGATTATTCCAGGTATCATGTTACTTGTAGCAGCAGGACCTATAAATTCTCTTGAGGAAGGGGGAATGTCAGACGAAATAATAGACAAAATGATGAAATTAAAGACAATGCTTGATAGCGGTTTAATAACAAAAGAGGAGTTTGACCAACAAAAGGCAAAACTTACAGCATCTTCTGCTGCCTCAACAGGTGGCTTAGAAGACCAGTTAAATAAACTCAAGACCCTTTTAGATTCTGGTGTAATTTCCCAAAGTGAATATGAAGAACAGAGAAAAGCCATACTAAAAAAACTGTGACCATAGGGAAAGAGATGATATTAATGAGAATAAAAAAAATATCAAAAGTGATAAAAATTATTCCTATTTTTTTAACTTTAATTTTAATATCTTCTTTATTTATTTCCTCTTTATCTGCAGGTTCTAATTCAGTGCTATTGTCAGGAGCGACTATAACAAATGAACAAACTTCTATAAATTTACCCTCTGGTAGCCAAGTATATATTTACGGAGTGGTGACAGACGGTCAATATTATTTAAGTACTTTAACAAATTACGAAATAAATTATGACTATGTAACAGATTACAATAGTGAGACTGCTGCAGAGCTTGCAATGACGTCAAGTAACTCAAACAGTTTTACTACTCAATGTTCAGATTATTCCCTTGGTGGGGTAGGTGTCTCAGGTTACAGCACCTTTAATGTTGTTTATGGTTCTAATGGTAATTATGGGGCATCTGGGGCTTCTGTCACCTTCACTCTAAAAAATACAGCAACTGTTGTTGTGTTTGCTTTAGCCTCTGGTGGTCAAACCTATGTAACATTATCAGGAATACCTGGATTTCAGGCAATTTCCTCAAATGTAAATGGTTTAGAAGGATTTCTAATTGGAATGGCCAATTTACCACCAGGGCAATATACAGCTGTTGAAACAAGCTCACCATCATCATCAAATCCTGGAAACCAAGCAGACCTTATTGGGGTTTACGAAATCTTCGGTTTACAATCTTCTGGATCATCATCAGTTCCAGTATGGGCTTTCAATGGTGCATATGCTGATTATCTCATGAATATGTCTTATAATGGAGTATCAATGTCAATTCCAATATATTACAACATATCAAATGTCAACACAGCTACGGGGACTTTTAATGTTTCCGTAAGTTATGGAGGGAGTTATGGAGGGGAGTTTTCATATTTGAGTGGTAATTATACTGCTAATTTTAATTCTCCAAGCCCATTCTTAGCTGTTAATCAATCAGATCTAGCAATATTGAAAATGGGAAAAGCACCATCAGATCTGCCAGGAGCACAGGTAATTACAGGAGTAAGTGTCAGTGTACCGGCTGGAACGTTTAATACGATCCAAATAAATTATAAAGGAGAAACAGTTTATATAGAAATGAATTCTGGTCTTCTCGTTAAAGCAAGTGGCTCATATAATTCAAACTTAGGCACTATAGAACTGACTAAAACAAACATTCCAATGGGCTCAAGCATTTGGACTATTGTCATAATAGTGGTTATAGTAGCTGTAATTTTATTTGTAATTTCATTGATTGCAGTTTTCATAATAATGAAAAGAAAAACAGGCCAAAGGTATCAAAGGAAACTGGTATAAATGATAACTCAATAGAAAAACTGATTGAATTTAAGGATTTGTTTAGATAAAGGTTTAATAACAAAGGAAGAATTTGAAGCAGAAAAAGCAAGACTTACAAAGGAACTAACACCTACCGGAGATGTTGAAGAAAAGCTAAATAAACTCAAATCATTATTAGATTCAGGTGCAATAACACAAAGCGAATATGAAGAGCAAAAGCAGGCCATACTTGAAAAAAGACTTTGAATTTAAAAATAAGATATAGCTAAAGTAAAAAAGGCGCTGGTGGTTGCTAAGATGGCAACTATCGGTCCCATTAAATACTTTTTTAACCGTAAATCCTCAATTTTTAGGTAATATTTAATTCATTTCCTATTTCATTTATCATTATTATTAATTCTGCATTTATTCCCCCTTTAAAGGTAAAGTTTATATATTCTATTACCTATTAGGTAATACATGCGAGAACCTTGGATGAAGAAAATTGTTGATGAAATCAAAAAGGAATATGGGTCAGTGGAAATAAAAAAGATAGGCCATAATTATTATGTTTACAGGGTTTCAAGCATTTATGATAGGGAGAAGAAGAGGGCAAAGAAGATATCGGGAGAATATATAGGCAGAATCACAATGAATGGATTGGAAAAAAAGAAGCCACTGCCATCACCAAGGTCCGTTTTTGAATATGGCAATGCAAGGATTCTCTTTATAATGGCACAGGAGATCATTCTTGATATTCAAAGATTATTTCCTATACACTGGAAAGAGATAATAGCAATATCCATCACAAGAACCATCATGCCCGTGCCGATGAAATATTTAGAATCAGCATGGTCAAAACTTTATCTATCTGGGGAGATAGATGCATCACTTTCCCCTAATACAATCTCAGAGAAATTAAGATCAATAGGATCGGACTGGAATTCACAGAGGGAGTTTTACAGAATGCTCATAGGGAAAAAGAGTGTTATTTTCTTGGATTTATCCTCCATATTTTCATACTCTGAGAACATAAGGCTTGCAGAAAAAGGTTACAACAAAGATCATAAAGGATTGAGGCAGATCAATTTTGCATTCTTATTTTCTAATGAGCCTGTTATGCTGAATGCAACGCCTAGATCAGTGAGGGATGTTAAGTATTTCTCATCAGTTTTTGAGGAATTTGATTTAAGTAGGTGTATACTCATAATGGAACATGGATTTTTCTCAATGAAGAATATAGAAGAGTTGAACAAAAGGGAAATGATGTTCATTCAACCATTGAGAAGAAACTCTAAGATCATAGACTATTCAGTATAGCTGAAAGAATCATTTGTATACAGAAATAGAGTAATAAGATATGGTACTAAAAGGATAAGCTCCCTACTATCTATATCTTTATGAAAATGTAAAAATGAATGGTGAAGAGTATTCCAATCTTATAGAGGCATGTGTAATAGGAAACAATGTTAAGATAGACTAAAGCAGGCTGGGTAAAATTTCCATAATTTTCAATATGTTAATGGAGGGGGATAAAATATATAATCTTTACAAGCAGAGGGAGGATATAGAACAGGTATTTAATGGAATGAAGAACGAGCTTGAGAATGACAAGACGTATTTGCAGGATGATGATTCATTTATGGGATATTTTTTCATAATATTCGTATCCCTGTACCTGTATACTTCAAGGTATTGAATATTATAAAAAAGGCAGGTCTAACAAAGGAACTATCGGTAAATGAACTTTTGTTAGAACTTTCAAGGGTGTATTTGCAGGAATATACTGATGGAAAGAAGGCATATACCGAAATTCCAAAGAAGGTAGAGAACATAATCTCAAAATTAAAGATTGACATATTACCTAAAATTTAAGGAGTTACGGTAGAAAAATAATTTTATGATAACAATTCATTAAAATCAATGAAAAATCTATTGATTAAAAGAATTTAACACTAAAAATATGAATTATGGTATAAAAATAATCGTATCTATATTTAAATTTGGCAATTTATGAAATTATTTTTGGATATCGATTTGTGTAATTACCCGATAAATTTTATATACCAAGGAAAAGGTATTTTAATTCATGTATAAAAAAGAAAATGGCGTATCGGAAGTTATAGGTACGTTGTTGATGCTTACTATAACTGTAGTTTTGTTCAGTTCAGTTTTTTATTATGTTGCTACCATTCCAACACCACAGGCACAGGTTTATTCAACATTTTCAGCCAAATTAGTTCCAAACAATAATGGGACATTTAACATTACAATTAGTAACAATGCAGGAGAGGCATTGACATTATCCTCAACTGAATTAATAATATCCATTTCAAACCCTTCATATCAGGTAGTGCACATGCTCACGTATCCAAAAATATATTCTCAAATTATTTCACAATCATCAAATAATATGAAAGGGTATTTTGCGCCGGGAATGAATTTTATCTACTATTCATGGTGGGATGGCATAAATGATTATAATATTCAGATGATCATACATGTTTATCTTATAGATATCCAGAATAATCAGGTTGTATGGAACAGTGTTTTGCAGGGCATAACAAAACCTGTATCTATAATTGGCACTTCATACAACCCAGATCCTTTTCCGGCAGTAACATCATTTAATGGAAAGATATTCGCTTATGTAATATACAATACACAGGGTGTAGCTCCATCAGTACAAATATCAATTCCCCAGTTATCCATCAAAAATCAACCCATGATATATTACAATCAGCTAGTTTTTCTTTATTCCCAGACATTTTCAAATCTAAAGCCTGGAAATTATACCGTTTGGATAAATGCAACATTAAATAATATTCAATATTCATATAAAACGTTATTACCTGTGGTTGTAACCTCACAGTCATTCATAAAATTGAGGGTTACATCTATTTCCCTGGAAAATCCTGAACCCGTGCATGGATCATACACGACGATATTTATATCTATAAACAATCCCTTCCCAGAAAATGTTAACTTTAAATTGAACATAACCGATATTTTTCCAAGTTATCCTAATGGATGGCAGTACATATATACTACACCAACAAATTACAGTGATCCAGCGGGACCTTATTATCTGACCGGTATGACATCGACCACGATCTCTGTAACATGGTTCAACATAGGTGGAAATTACGTTGCTGCTGGAATACATCAGTTAAGTGCATCGATAATTAATGTAACCCCATCTGTCCCAACAGCTGGTAAAAGCATAAACGTCACCGTTTTTCCCAAGATAATTTTTGTGGGGTATGATTTTCCTAACGGAAATTTGAATCAATATTATAATTATTATTATAATCTATTCACATATGTGGATATCCCGATAACGATAAATCAGGTAACAACATCAACTAATATCTACGTTGACATCAGCGGATACGATTTCGTCATATGGGTAATGGGTTCTCAGAATGCAGATCCTACGTTGGGCACATATAACGGGCAAAACAATTTCAATGAGATGATGAACCTTCTCAGCCAGGGGGGATCACTGCTATACGTAGGTAACAGTACAACAAATTTCAATGGTTTCAGTCAGTATATTGGTAGTATTTTACCCAAAACGTTAGGAGTAAATACTACTGTTTATTTCAACAACCTTACCAAAATATCCTCTAATTCTGTAAACATCTACCTTTCAAATAATAAAACTTATTTGGCGAATGTAACTCCTAATTCTGCCTCAATGGGATACGTGACTTTTTCCCCATTATCTACATCCAATGTTTATACACTTACATTTTCAAATTTTTCGGGAAGCAGTAATCCCACATCAATATATGGTATATATAATGGAACAACGTCCACATCTGTTCACGGAAAGCTTATAATGGTTGGATTCCAGACACCCACTATGTACCTGTATCAGCAATTTTACGTTTATTTTAAAATGCTGCTCTGGTTATCAAATATAACATCTCTCAATGGAGTTCAGGATATAGCTCTCGTTGATATGAAGATGTCAAATTACAATCCAGTGTTCATGCAGCCTGTGAACATAACTTTCTATATTCAGAACTATTCTCCCACGGTATTTGACTCAACATATCTTGAATTTCTTCTGAATGGTCAACCCGTAATGGTGTTTGATAATGGGCAGAACATATCCAGCAACAACATTTATGTCCCACCGATTTCTCCTAACGGTGCTATAATAAAAGTTACTGTTAAATGGTATGTTGATATCTCTCCAGGCAATTACAAGATATTTGCATACGTAAATCCATACCATTCACCTCCAGAGATCAATTACAACAACAACTTCCTTGTTTCAAATTACAACATCAACATCAACGTGAGGTATTCCGCACTGTTCATTTTTGTATGTGGTTCAAATGATAAATATCAATATCCAACATCTATAAATTCCACACTCCAGAACTTTTCAATTTATTACAATTTCATAAAATACAATGAACAGAGTTCCAATCCTCCTCCAAACTTGGTAAATCCTCACTCCCCCTATTATTTCCTGAACTATAATTTAGTCATAATCGATTTTAACCAGACAGGTACACTTTCAAACAGCAATTACGGCAACATGCTCGCATCGGCAATAAACAAATATGTTACCCAGAATCCTTACATTGGAAGATTCCCAATGAATTTATTCATTCTGGGTGAAGGCGCAGGTAATGCAATCAATTCAAACAATTCGATACTTTCGGATCTGGAACTTAACACGATCTCCGTTGCATCCTCGACATCCACAGTAAATCTTTATGGTTTAAATTACTCAAGCAATCCTGGCGTGAATGAATTTGCCCTGAACTCAACTCGTGGATATGGAATAATATACAAGTTTTCTAACTACCAGAATTTTGTAACCTCAAAGGATTCGGAATCGGTCAAGCTTTTAGTTGACAGTTCAGGAAACAGTTACGGTATATTTGAAAACATCAGTAATCTTAATGTTGCGGTAATTCCTCTGAGTCCTGAGAATTTTCAGGGAATAATACAGTTACATTCATATTATTATGGTCCAAGCTCTGGATATGGAACGGTCTCATCCAAGTACATATTCATGCTTAACATACTGAATGCATTCAGCTATCACCTCAATTATTCCATACCTGAAATTCTTGGATCTGACCTGAGTGTTAATTCAAAATATGTAATGATAAATCAGTATTACATTATATCAGGATACATAAGAAATCTCGGAACGCTGTCGTTCTCGGGAATACTGAATGCATATGACGGAAATGAACTTCTTACGGCCCAGACGGTTTATGTTCCCGGTCTTGCAACAGTACCCATAAGAATAATATGGGACCCACAGTATCCGTCTCCACCAAATCTTCCAAGGCATATAAGATTGACAATCACAAACATATCCTCCAGTCAGTTCATCATAAGAAAAATGAATTACAATCCCTTCCGCATTCTTGAAGAGGGTATAATCAATATCCCGGTATACATATTCTACGATAACTTTTCTTCCAGCTCATATTTCACGTCATATGACGTTATCTGGGGGTATTCAGGTGTACAGTATTATGGAACAAATAATCTATATTCTGCTCCACCCTATGCTGTATTTGGCGTGGTAAACCAGTATGGTCAGAATGATCTTTTTGTTGGAACCGGGCCATCATATTTATCATCCAGCCAGCAGCAGTGGGTTTGGATGAAGCCATCTGGCACACCGTCGGGGGGATATGTTCTAGGTGTCTACTATAACATGAATAAATTTAACTCCAATAGCTCCGGATACTACTACATACAGACAAATAACCTTTACCTGCACGGATCAAATTATGCATTGCTTGAAATGGATGCATACTTCAATCTCACAAATGGTGGGGAGGGTGTTATTGTATTCGCAAGCCCATCGGGGTCAAGCTATTGGTACTGGATCTCTCCTGTTACAGGTTATCCTGCCAATGTTAATGTTGAGAGAATACTCCCTACAAATAAATATGAGTATCCACAGAACTCCCAGTATCTGGTTCCGGCATTCTCAACAACATCAGGCACCGTACAGATTCACTACATGCATTACATATTCAATCTGACCGAGGCCCTGGCGTACTGGGGTATTTCCCTTTCATCCACGAGCTCAATAAGTCTAAGGTTCGTACTTGTCGTGAATCATGGATACACCCTTAACCAGTATGGCAACGATTCCTTCCTCATGGACAATGTCAAGGTGATTGAGAGTGGTCCCGTAAAGGGTTCCGGATCCTACAATGGAGACGTTTGGGCCCTCCAGAAGCAGGGAACTATGTATATAATGAACAACACACTATATTCAACTGAAATTGATAACATGGTATCTGTCCCGATAACTCTTCAGAATGTTATCTGGGCAAAGATGGATTTCTACACGGATTACCAGATATGGGCAAGATTTGCAAACGCCAAGGATCCGAGCGATGTACCCAACGGTTTCAATCTATACATAGGTATACTTGGTCCAAACGGTGAAGTGAGCTGGACTCAGATGGATACGAGATGGGCTGGTGAGGCCGGGCTTGTTATTACAAACAACTTATACAACCAGTGGGGGTGGGCTTCCCAGATATACAGTGTATACTATGCTGGAGTTTATGCATTCCATCAGCCGGAGGTGTACAACGACATAAATCTCACGGGTTACATTGGTAATTCAGTATATCTGAAATTTTCTGCACATGGTGATAACGGTAATTACTGGCCGTATAATTCTTCTGGAGAAGTTGATTATGTGACAATAAACGGTCAAACTTACACCGTGGATCCTAACATAAATGCAGAAAATCAGTGGGTGGCCTTTACAGACGTTCAGATCATCGGGTACAGCACAATAGGCGTGATACAGGTAAACACATCATGGACATGAAATAAAATTTTATCTTTCTTTTATTTTACCTATCTGTGGAAGAATACAGGATGAAATGGATATATGCAATTCTCTTTTCAAGCATGGCCCAGGGACCAATTTCCACAATCTTAACACTGTATTTGATTTCAAATCCACATATATCACATGGAGAAATATACATTTCATTAATGATATCCGGTGGAACAATCGCATCTATAATATCAACATATCTGTTTGGAAAAATAACCGACAAAATTTCAAATAAAAATTATATCATAATATTCTCATATATTGGAGTTTCATTTACAATATTCATATTTTTATTTTTGATCAATCCTCTATTAATTGTTTTAAATTATTTTCTATACTCATTCTTTTCCAGTGCACCATCCGCCCCAATAAACATAATCATAATGGAAACTGTTGAGGAAAATCTCTGGAAAAAAGCCTTTTCAAACCTACAGTTTGCTGCTAGCTTTGGGTCTACCCTCGGTTTTATTATATCATTTTCCTTCACATTTAAATTCTATGTAATGTCCCTTTTATATATCTCCTTCATACTATCCATTGTTTCTTTAATTTTGATAATCCTGCTTTTACCAAAGCCCAGAAGAAAAATAGATAGAAGAGAATTTCTGATGAACATATATGTATATCTTAGCAGGGCATTTTCCAATCCCTTCATATATGTGAGGCTCACAAATGAAAGCCTTTGGAAAACAATAAGAAATATAAATTTTGAAAAAATAAAAAATGATAACATAACATATCTTTCGATTGCAACATTCATATTTTACATAGGATCCGGCCTTTTCAATACGATGTATCCGGCAGCAATAAGGGTCAAAACAGATTCAGATTTCATGTCATTCCTTATTCTTTCTGTTGGGATGGTAATACAGACCTTAACATATTTACTTATATGGAAAAAAACAAAATTTTTTGCAAAATCGGATAACCTTATCAAATCATTATTTGGGAGGGGATTATCATATCTTGCGATTTCTTTCAGTTTCATATTTCCAATATCACTCTTCATCGGTGTAAATTTGATATTTTATCCAATTGCTGCAGGTCTTGCATTTTCAATATTTTATACCGTTTCTAACATAATTGCGTTTGAAATAATTGGAAATAATGCAAGGGGAAGAAAAATGGGTCTCTATACCGCCATGATACAGATAGGTGTTTTTGTTGGTTCACTGCTTTCAGGATATATATCTGAAAGTTATGGATACACGCTGGATTTCATTTTCGCATCATTTTTTGTACTCATTTCCTCCATATTCTTTTATCGTCTCAGGAGGTTTGCCTGAGAATTCTATTCTGAATATTCCACCACATTTTAAACATCTGAAGGTTCCGTCGGGTAAAATCTCATGTTTATCATACCCGCAGTAAGGACAGATTATTATGAAGTTCTGGGACATGTAATTATTTTCTGAGGTTTTTTTATTTCTGTTGATATTTTTATTTTTCATATTAATAAATGGATATATTAAATAATATACAATGTAAAATAGTCCGAATACCGTCATAATGATGTATAGTGAGCCGAGATAAATATCAAATGCATAATTTAATGGGCTTGGATAATATGAGAGAACTCCTGAAAAATCTATGAAGAAGTGGGCGGCAATGCTCATGTATATTCCATATCTGACAAATATTATTCCTAGGACAATCCCTGCAAACATTGCACTTGGAACCTTGTAAATGCTCCAGGATGCAGTATGCGCATATCCAAAGAAAAATGAAGATATCAATATGAGAATTATTGAAGGAATGTTCAGACTGTAATTTCCTCCCGTGATCATCCTGTATTTTTGGATGTTGGATCCCTTGATCATATAATAAATGTAGAGTGGAATTCCGATCAGTATTGACCTGTACGCAAATTCTTCCCAGACAGGCGCCTGTAAAAGTTCAACAATAAGATCATTTTGTGGGGTACTGCTAACAGGATTGCCGAATGGCTGTGAATTCCCTGTAAAAATCAGGGATAAATAATAGCTCAAGAGTGTGAATGAAATAATGATAAGTAAACCTTCAGATAATGCTAGAGGTCTATCATAATCCTTATTTTTCAGGAATTTGAAAAAATCCCTGAAAATATATACAAGGACTGCAGTTATTATAAGGGTTAAAATTATAATCCAGAACGTTGTCTGGAGGGGAGTTATAATGAACCCAAAGGCTAGAATGGGAATGTATATAAAATAAAATATTGCCTCACCATTTGCAGGAATTTTTAAAACAAAGAAAATTATGTAAATTGATATATAATTTATTATCAATGTTATAAGTATCAATATAAAAAATAATTCGCTTATAATCCTAACAGCATTTCCCCTGTTCATAATTTAAAGAATAACTCTTCATATTTTTAATTTTCTTAAAGATTTGTGAAAAGATTATATTTAATATTTTTTAATATTTGAATGATGATAGTTATATCCAAAGAGAATATAAGGAATTTCAGTGACATAATTGGAGTTGTGGGAAAAGATGCTGCCGTTTGTGTCTGTTATGATGATGATCTTCATATAATTTTAGAAAAGAGAACCAGAAATGAAAAGGATCCATGGTCTGGACAGGTTTCACTGCCTGGTGGGCATTTTGAAAAAAATGATGTCTATATTGTTAATACTGCCAGAAGAGAGTTTACAGAAGAAACATCCATTCATGATTTCTATATTCTGGGTGGATTGGCCATAGAACACCCCATGAACAGGCTAGACATGGATGTTTATGTTTTTTTATGCAGGACTGCTTCATTAAAAAACGCCTTACCAGAGAGAGATGAAATTGAATATTTTCTATTTCCCAGAATCACCGATCTCAGCCCAAAATATGGTGAATATGTTTTCAATAAAAAACATCTTAATGGATTATATTTCAATTATGAAGGAAATATAATCTGGGGCATGACAGCAAGAATAATAAAATATTTCAAGGAAATTATTTCATTATCATGAGGATGTATGCCAGTGCTCCTAACACAGCCCCTACAACTATGGCAACAATATAGAATATCACGGGTACCAGAACATTGTTTATAAAATTATAAAAATGAACGTGATTGTACCCATACATGTAGTCGATAACTGCCAGTATGATGAATAAAATTAATCCTGTTACTGACATGATCATGCTCGATTTTTTATATTCCCTTGGGCCTATTATATAAAATGCTATGCCGCCAACAATAAAAACCAGGACGGCTGTAGCAATTATTGTTTCAAGGAATGTACATCCATTTAATATTGGTGTTGGCATCTGAACCACCTAATAGGTTAAATGCATACCTCGAATTAAATTTTATCTTTATATTTTTTGAATCTCTGAAAAATACATAATTTTTCCGAAATTGATTAATACAAAATCAATAGTTTTCAATTCCCAGCAGTTTTATTTCCGTTCTATGATTGATTACCTTTTCGCTATCCGTTTCGACCTCTCCCAGGTCATTCGTTACGGGATCAAGCCTCCAGAACTTTCCGGGTTCAGAAAAATCGACATTGAAATCCCCGGATGTAATTATTCTCAAACCCTCCATGTTTCCGAAATAAAACTCTCTGAGATTGTAATGGTTCAGGGAATAATTTCCAAAAACTGGATCAACGGGGATAAACCCATATTCTTCAGTATATACTTCAGCCCAGTGGTGCGGAATAATGGAATTTTCTGAAATCACATACCCTCCCCTCCATCTTGCTGGGATTTTCAATGCTCTTGCCATTGCAATCATCAGAATTGACTGCAGACAGCTATCCCCCACCATATTGGACAATGTATATTCTGAAATGTTATCATATAACAAATATGATTTTGCATACGCAAATCTTATTTTTTCGGTTATGAATTTGTAGAGTTTTAATGATTTCTTTAGATTAATGGTTTCTTCAGAGGTAATCTTTTCTGCCATTTTTTCTATATATGGTGTGATTGAAACATGGGGAAATTTTTCTTCCATATAGATATCCTTTCTAGAATTGACATCTCCATCCATTATTGTCACATCATGCGTTTCGAGTGAAAAAACTGCTTTAAATACCTCTGAGGTATCGTACATATAAAGGGATCTCTGTGCCCCTTCAAGGATCCTGTAATTCTTCGGATATGTTTCGATTATTTTAACATTTTTCTGGTAATCATTTTCCAGAGGCACTGGCAGCCATACCTTATATGTACCTGACCTTTCAAACTTAATGGAAATCTCGTATTTTATTCTGTATTTCCCAATATTCCCCATTGAAATTTTCCTTGAGACGTATTCTAAAAAAGATTTATTTGGTGAAATATTAAATGCCGATTTTTCTCTGATATTATTGTTGAGATAATGCAAATTTTCAATGCTCCTGTTGAAAAATCTTTCCTCACCCTCTAAGTAAATTCTGTCAAGGGTTCCATTTTTTATATAATTTTCAACATCCATTGATGAAAAATCCTTAATATATTTTTCCATTTCCGCCAATAATTTTTTCCTGCTTAACCCATAATTTAATTTTAAAATCTTTGTCCTGAATAGCTCATAATTTAACCTTTTCATCGTATCCTCATCATAATTGTTTTCATTATCATTTACCATTTTTTCCATAATATTAAAATTTCCAAGGTTTTTTTCCCTTGAAATAAATTCCGGAACTGGGATGTTCAGGTAGTCGGTTCCAAGTACCATAATATTATTAAATGAATTTGGGAATATAACTTTATGCCAGATAGATGCCAAAAACTGTTATTTGTATGGAATAAAGGTAATCTATATTATTCTGAAATATTTTTCAGAATCATCATGCTGATTCTGTTTTTTTCCATATCTATCGATATTATTATATATTACAGTATGATCTTTAAAATAATTGGCATAATACTGATCTTAATTGTCTCCTTAATTCTTTTTATTCCCGTTAAGGATAAAAAGGGTCTGAAGTCATCAAAAGCAAAGCTTTATGAAGGGTGTTATTTTTCATATACATCAGCATTTGATATCATTCCTGTAAAAGTATATTTTGACGAACTGGATGAAATAATATTTATAAAATTAAAGAATTTTAACCTTCATGGAAGAGAAACTGTACTGGAATTTAATACACAGGGTTGGCAAACAATCTTTGTTAAAAAAAATCGGGAGATAGTATGGGGTCCTGAATTCTCAATCGATCTTTCCCAACAGGATTTAAATTTCATTTGTATTCTTTACAATCAGGTAAAAATTAATGGAATAAAATTCAGAATAGTAAAAGTCGAATACAAAGAAATTTACAATTTAATTGAAAATATAGGTAAAAACAACATGGATGAAATAATAAAAAATCTGGAGGAGGAAAACATATCTTTCTGTAAATGAAAAAATAGAAAGAATTTTAAACAGAATTAAATTACAATAGAGATGGAAGTTAGGCCACCGTAGCTCAGCTGGCAGAGCGGCTGATTCGTAATCAGCAGGTCGGGGGTTCAAACCCCTCCGGTGGCTTTTGAGTTTCAACAAACTTTAATATTTCAATTTTTTTTATATTCATTAATGGAAGGGTCATATGATATTAAAGGAATCTGCATGGAATATCTTAAAAACAATGAAAGAGAATACAATAAAATAAAAAAGAAAAAAAAGGTTACGGTAATCCATTTACCTTTTTCAAATACAGAATTTTATGATGCGCTGATTGAATTTTTAAAGTTAGAAAAAATCAATTATGAAGAAATTGTTGTTAAAAGAGATGAAAATTCTCACGAAAAAATTTACGAATTTTATTATAAACCCCTGTATGAGAATTTAAAGAATGCAATAAAGATTTTGGATGAGGCATACAATAAATTTGAAAAGGACAAAATTTTAAAACATTTCAAAAATTCAGAAAAAATACCTTCAGTAATAACAAATAGTGTAAAAAAGGCGCTTAAAACAAACAAGCAGATAATAAATTTCTGGATAGACAGTAAAATAAATGATCTTACAGATGAAAATATCAAAAGGTATAAAATTGAATGGTACGGTATAGAATATTTCCCTCTCATAGAAAATATTGATAACTTCATGGAAAATTTTAAAAAATTTCAGGATTACATAAAAAATTTTAATATTTCTACAGATGAATATGGATTTATTGGTATAGAAGAAACCATTTCAAAGATTGATAAACAGAAATTTGACGAAATATTTTCACATTTTAATGAAAATTACCAAAAATTTAATTCAGTGAATATTTCAAAATTTTTGCTGTTAATTTATTTAATGAACAGTGAAAATGATGAAATTTTCTTTAAGATATCAGAGTTTATAAATTTTATAAAGGCATCAGGTGAACATTTCCAAAGGTATATTTCTTCATGGATATATGAGAGGATTGATATTGACACTGATATGTTTTTAAGGGAGGTTAAAGAATTTGATGATTCCAGATTAAATGAACTAAAGGATCTATTGTCTTATGTAAGCGAAGAAAAAGTTAATGAAATAAAGGAAGAAATAATAAAAGAAAACATTTATATTAACAGGGAAGCGGTTAAGGACTTCCTGAAAATTTACTGGGACGTTTATGATTCAGATGAAAATTATATTCTGTCTTCAAAATATCTTGCTGATCTGACATATGAAGGTCCTGTAATTCTGTATGGGAACGGTAAAACATCCCTGATTTATTCAATCCTGAAAAATATCGATTCTGAAGTTATATTCATAAAAAATTTTGATATTATGATAAAAAATTTGTCAATTTCAGACAAATTACAGAATTTAATATTTTTTTATGATTATGATGTGGAAGGAAATGCAGATTACGATATTACAGGAATATTGAAAAACATAAGTGAAATCAAGAATACTGGAAAAAGATTTTTCAGAATAATATTTTCTATCAGGGATATAACAAAAATCGATATGGAAGGTACAAAGGATAAAGTGCAGTATATTCTCAATATAAAGGAACAAAAATATGAAAACGGTATAAAGATAAATTTTGCAAAAATCGACTGGGAAATTTTCGGTAAAAGTTTCATATTGAATTATTTGCCAGAAGAATTAAAAAACATCAACGATGATGTGTTGAACAGGATAATAAAAATTTCAAATGAATCCCCCGAAATCATGAAATATCTTTCATTTATTATATCAGAAATAAAAAGTGAAAATGATATTATAGAATTTCTCAATTCATGCAGGGGCCAGAATTATGATTGCATTTATAATTTTATGAAGAAAATGTCACAAAATCCGTCGCCGTTTATACTGTTTTTATTATATTCCATGAAAAATACTGTGCCTATAAAATATTCCCATATTTTTGGAATGAATGAAAAGTTAAAAAGATTATTTTATGAATATAATGGAAATATTATAATTTCAAAGTCAATGAAAAACATTTTACTGAATTTATCATCAACTGATGATGAAATCCTTAAATATGTTTCAACTTCAATATTTGATTTAATTGATCTTATATCAAATTATAAGTTCAAAAACAGAAATGAAAATTTCATTGACAGGATGAATGAAATTCAGGAAAAGGCCGAGAAGTTAATTCTAGATGAAACAACCCATAAATTTTCATTGATTTATTATTTATTTAAAAATTTAAGTAATATCAATATAAATGAATCAACCGATTATCTTGAATTTGTAATCAATTCATTATTAAACGATGAAAACGGCTACTTTATTTATTATTTTATAAATCTCCTATTCAGAAAATATAAATTCTTATATCCGGTGGATTTGGATTTCCTGGATTATGTTTCTGAAAACTTTAATTCGAAGGATTCAGCATTTTTATATTTTTATTATCACAGGGATAGCCTGACAGGAAAATATATCAGAAAGATACTGGAATCAAAGCTGTATTTTAATGAATTTGAAAGGGATATTTACATAGAATATCTGATAGAAAAAATTCCTGAAAATATTATCCTGAGGTATGAAAAATCCACAAATAATGAAGAATTACTACTGAAATCTCTGGCATTGATTGAAAATGGTTCTTATGATGATGCATCCCAGATTTTAGAAAATATTCTGAAGAGGGATATTGATAATGTTGATGCAAGGATAGCATTGTCAATGTCATATTATAAAAAATTCCATGCTGATGAAAATCATAACCGCGAATTTCTGGAAATGGCCAGTAATAGTCTTAATGAACTATTCAGGTTGAACAGGAAAAACAGGCATTCCATTATATTGAAATCATTAATATTAACGGAATTCTATGAAAATTTCAGTGTGAATAACATAAAATTTATGAAGGAAATAATTCCGGATATAGATTCAATCTTTGCCCTATACCCAAACTTTTCCCATGGTCATTATGTAAAATCAAAAGTTCTATATGACATTTCAATAGAGGAGAATGACCATAATGCCGAAACAATTTACCTGAATGGATCCATGGATGAAATAAACAAGGCTATTTCCGTTTTTCCTTTGTATGGAGAATTTATTTTTCAGAAATTCAAGATTGAAAAAAGGTTAGTCCAAAAAGGAATGAATTTTGAAAAGAATCTGAAAGATGCCTATGAAAATCTCAATTTCTTCTTTGATGAAAATAATATCAATCATATTAAAGAGAAACATGACCTTTATCTCATATTATATGAAAACGGTATGAAGATAGGAAATGAAAATCTTGAAGAAGAATTAAATAAAATTGAAGAAACATTAAAAAGCAGGAATAAAATATTTTACATATCAGGAAAACTGAAGAGACTGTACATAGAATACAAAAAGTTCAACAAAACCGATATATTAAATGAATCTGAAAATCTCATTTCCGAAGGAATATCCTCCAACATAAAGGAACATGAATTTTTGGAGTATTCCATAAAGGTATTTTATGAAATATACAAGATATCAAACAGGGAAAAGAAAAAGGAAATATATGAAAAAATAGAGGAATTGACAAGTATTTATAACATTAATAAAGTGAATAAAATCATAATATTTATCAACACGGCCATAAAAATATATGAAAACATGGTCAACAGTATTGAAGAAATAAAAGGTTCAGTTGAAAAAATTAAATATGGTCTTGAAGACAAATATTACAGGATTGATGCAATTAAAATTCTTTCAATTCTTTATATTTCATTATACAGGAATTCTCCTGGAAAGGAAAAAATTCAATATCTGGATGAGGCAATAAAATATGCAGAAATATACTTAAAGGAGGACAACAGCAATCCATATGCATATTATAATTATATAAATAAATTGTTTGACAGGTTCGAATATTCAAAGGATATCCAAATTCTGAACCAGATTGAAAACGTATTAAATCAGGCAATAAAGAATTTCAGCGAAGATCCTTACATTCTGTCATCAATGGGATTATATTATCTCTATAGATATAACAGCACAAGAAACAGGGAGGAAAAGAAAAAGAATATTACTCTAGCAAAAGAATATTTTGAAAAGGCTTTGTCAAAGAATCCGGGGTTTGAAATCGCTCTTAAGAATCTTCAGAATATAAATAACATGAAAATAAGGTGAGCTAATTCCTCTTTAAATTCTGGATTTCCTGCATCATCTAAATCTGCCTTTAATGAAATATTCCATTCGCACCATTGTAGTGATTTTTTAAAGGATTATAGAAAAGTTAGTAGTTTGAGGAAAGCATTAAAACTCCGACTTTTAGTGAGGAGATACATGGACTTCCACAAACATAAAGGTTTGTCAGCTACTCCTCGCTAAAGCTTCGGAGCCTGTTGCTGGCCTCCTGCTCCAC
>JAGDXR010000054.1 GCA_023261745.1 Thermoplasmata archaeon
TGTCAGCCAGTCAATCGTTGCGGTTCAATGAAACTCCACCTATAAGTGGAGGGGAGGTTAGCAACAGGCTCCGAAGCTTTAGTGATGGGTAGCTGACTATTTCTGAATCCATGATATTTTAATATGAATAAAAAAATCTTCTATGGAAAAACATCAATGATTATCACATCCCGATGTCTGATCCTTAATCCTTTATTTTCTTAATATGACAGAAATGTATGTTAAGGAATCATATTTTAAGCAAATTCATTAAAATGATTAAATTAAATTGTCAAACGAAAAATTTACTAAGCCTCAAATAATTCAGATCCATGGAATTTTCATTTGGTCCCGTTCCATCAAGGAGGCTTGGCTTGAGTCTCGGTATAAATAATATTATTCCAAAAACCTGTTCGTATTCATGCATTTATTGTCAGCTCGGTAAAACAATTAACTTAATATCTGATAGAAGAAAATTTTATGATCCTGAGGATGTCGCATTTTCCGTAAGGAAGAGAGTCAATTTATTAAAAAGTAAGGGTATAAAAATTGATTATCTTACATTTGTTCCTGACGGTGAACCTACCCTGGATATAAATCTTGAAAAGGAAATAAAAATGTTGAAGGATATTGGAATTAAGATTGCTGTTATAACGAACTCATCACTCATTCATGATGAAGAGGTTCGTAATTCTCTCTATTTGACAGATTTCGTTTCATTAAAAATAGATTCGGTAATTAATGATATATGGAAAAGGGTAAATGTTCCACACAGAAATCTAATTCTTGATGAAATACTTTCAGGCATAGTAAAATTTTCTAAAAATTATCATGGTAATCTTGCAACAGAAACCATGCTTATAAGGGATTTTAATGATAATCATTTTGAAGAGACAGCCAGATTCATCGGTGAGATAAACCCGGATATTTCCTATATTTCAGTTCCCACGAGGCCACCCGCATACGATTTTGTAAAGATTCCGGATGAAAAAAGGGTTATTGAAGCATATGAAATTTTTAAAAAATTCGTTGACAATGTCCAGACACTTACAGATTTTGAAGGTGAAAATTTTGTAACGCTTGAAAATACTCTCAATGACATAATGGACATTATATCAGTGCATCCGATGAGAGAAGATGTCCTTTTAAAGATATTGAATGATAAGGGCCTTGGTTTAAATGACCTTAAAATTTTACTGAAAAAGAATTTGATAAAAAGAGAAAATTATAATGGAAAAATTTTTTACGTGAGGAAATTTAAGGGTTTTACATGAATTTTTTATTTTTAATAAATTTTATATTATAATATTTGGATGTTTTGGCAATTTTTCTTCTATAATTATTTAAAAAATTTTAAAATAATCATTCTCATATTGGTGATCATGGTGAAATGTCCGGTTTGTGGAACCGAGAGTCCCGATAATTCAGCATACTGTTTAAAATGCGGATACAGATTTTCTGACCGGAATACTCATGATATAAATAAAGAAATGATTAAGGATAATAAAATAAATGAAAAAATAGAATCAAGGGATGATAGTTCCATTTATTCCAGGCTGGCATTTTCATTTTCCATCATATCATTCATAGTTTTCAGCCTTCTGGCAATACATCAGATAATTGTTATTTCTATGATCCTGACTGTAATATCAAATAAATATTACATATCAAATTTTTCAGAATTGTACATGACTGGTCTGATAATTGATCTGATATACATTCTTATTTTCCTGACATTTGCCTTTGGTTCTTTGATAGTCTTCCTAAGAAATTATAGAATTTATGCCAGATACCAATCAAATGAATTCAGGGAATGTCATTCCCTCATAACTGAGGGAACAATAATTCTATCCATAATATTCGGCCTGATTTTCACGGGGTTATTTTTAATATTTCTGAAATTTGATCTTGAAAGGATCATTAAAAATATTTCATGATAAATATTTTGGTTTTGCTTTCATGTATACATCCTTGAGTGCATTTTCATCCACATGCGTGTATATCTGCGTGGTTGCAATGCTTGAATGCCCCAGAAGCTGCTGAATGAACCTGATATCTGCACCATTTCTCAACAGTGTTGTTGCAAATGTATGCCTGAATGTATGTGGCGTAACCTTTTTGTTTATTCCTGCCATCCTGACATACTTTTTGACAATCCTTTCAATCTGGGTAGTTGTTATCCTGACCTTCTTCTTGCTAATAAAAACCGGGCCGGTAAGCCTCTTTTCGCCTTTCAGATATTCCTTTATCAGATTCAGAACACCCGAATCCAGAACAACTATCCTGTCCTTATCTCCCTTTCCAGATTTCACGTGAATGATATTTTCATAAAAATCTATGTCTTCAACATTCAGGGATACCAGTTCACTTACACGGAGGCCGGTAAAGGCAAGGGTCATGAGAATCACATGATCCCTTAAATTTTCCCTGGATTTTTCAAGTATCAGGGACATTTCCATCTCGTTTAGATAAGTGGGAAGTTTTCTTGACCTCTTAGGCGTGTTCAGTTTAATCAGATCCTCACGTTTTAAAAATTTGAAAAATGACTGGAGGGCTTTCATGGTAATATATATTGTCTGCTTGCTCATGTTTTTATTTACCGATAAATATTCCTTATACCTTTCTATATCCTCCATATTTATTTCTTCAATATTTTCATTATTTACAAAATCGAGAAAATTTTTCACTATGCTTACATAGGTTTTCACGGTATTCATGCTCTTTTTTTCTCCCATCAGATAATTACGGAACTTTGTTATAACATCCGTCATACATACGTCATATAAATAAATCATTATAAAAAATTTCCCATCAATATAACCAGAAATATAATATTATGCAGGGGGAGGGATTTGAACCCTCGAAGTCCTGCAACACGGGATCTTAAGTCCCGCTCCTTTGGCCAGGCTCGGATACCCCTGCCTATTTTTTAAGTTTCTTTTTCAGCAGCTCTGGAATGTCCTGTGGATAATCTGCAACTTCCACTCCTGCCGCATTCAGGGCCTTTATCTTGGATTCTGCCGTGCCCTTTCCTCTCGTAATTATTGCTCCTGCATGACCCATTCTTTTTCCCGGAGGTGCGCTCCTTCCAGCAATGTATGCCACCACAGGTTTATTGAATTCAGCTTTGATGTATTCTGCTGCCTCTTCCTCTGCAGTTCCGCCTATTTCTCCAACCATTACAACAGCCTTTGTCTGCCTTTCCTTCTTTAGCTCAGATAGAACCTCAACATAACTCAGGCCAACGATGGCATCCCCTCCGAGACCTATAACGGTACTCTCTCCCAACCCCGCTTCTGTAATGGATTTCACAATTTCATATGTGAGCGTTCCAGACCTGGAAATAACTGCCACATTACCCCTGTTAAATATATGGTTGGGCATAATCCCGATCTTGGTTTTCTCATGAATGACGGTAATTCCCGGTCCATTTGGACCTATAACGATGGCATTCTTGAGCTTTGCATCATTAATCATTTCCATGGAATCATGGACAGGAACATGCTCGGTAAGAACATATATTATTTTTATTCCATGATCAAGGGCTTCATAAAATGCATCTTTAACGTAAGGGGCAGGAACGGATATCATTGTTGCCTCTGGCTCAAGGTGAAGTGTTTCCTCAACATTATCAAATACAGGTATTCCATTGACATTTGTGCCAGCTTTGCCCGGAGAAACACCACCGACCACCTTTGCTCCAAATTTGACCATTTCATTGCTGTGGAAAGATGCCTGATGCCCCGTTATACCCTGTACTATTATTTTTGTATCCTTCTTTATATAAACCATGCTGATCACCTTCCTATCATACTTTTATAAATTTCTGAAACCTTTTTCACACCGTCAGGCATGTTTGAAAATGCTTCTATGCCATTATCCTTGAGAATCTGCCTGCCCTCCTCCTCATGAACACCGCTGAGCCTGACAACGATCGGAATACTTACATTGAATTCTTTTTTTGCCAGAACTATTCCATTGGCAACAGTATCGCATTTTGTTACTCCACCGAATATGTTGACGAATATTACTTTTGGGTTCGCTCTGAGAACAAGGGGAAACGCATTTTTAACAATATCAACGTTGTCCGTACCTCCCAGATCCAGGAAATTCCTGGGTTTCAATCCATGCAGTAAGAGAGAATCCAGCGTGGCCATTGTCAGCCCTGCTCCGTTTGCAATTACGCCTATATCCCCGTCAAGTTCAACGAATGAATAATCCGATTCCTTTGCAATCCTCTCAAGTTCTGTGAGATCATCGAGATTTACAGGAATATCGGGATGCCTGAAGAGTGAATCGCTATCCACGATTACTTTTGCATCAGCTGCAATGAGGTTGCCTTCCTTTGTTATGACCAGGGGATTTATTTCTACCAGTTCCGCATCATATTCTTCAAATAACCTGTACATCTTTGACAAAAGGTCAGAAAACTGCTTTGCAAGATTGTCTTTAAGATTCATTTTCTTATTTACAATTTTAGAAATGTACGGAGAATAACCGTGTACCGGGTCTATGTGTTTCATTATTATCTTGCTCTCATCAACGCTTTCTATTTCAACTCCACCTTCAGTGCTTGCCATGACCAGTGGCCTTTTCCTACTTCTATCTATCGTAATTGAAACATAGAGCTCCCTGTCAATGTTTATCTTCCTTTCTACAAGGATATATTTGACCCTGGAACCCTTTATTGTCTGGCTAAAAAGATCCTTTGCCAGGTTCATTGCCTCTTCACTGTTATTTGCAAATTTTATTCCCCCGGCCTTTCCTCTTCCACCCACCAGTACCTGGGCCTTTAATGCAGCAGGAAATATGTCATTCCTGATTTCTTCAGGTTTACTAACAACATATCCATCCGGAACGGGTATTCCATATTTTTTAAACAGTTCTTTTCCCTGAAATTCATACAAATTCATAATTCCCACCTTTTTATCGGAAAAAGGAATATTTAAATAAATAATTTTTCATTCATTCCAAAATGGTTGTCAAACAAAAAATAGGAAGAAAAAGATACATAATTTTATATGAAACACCCGGTTTCAATGGTTTTTTAAGACATGTGAATACTAAATCAGATATAAATGCAAAGGTGGTTTATAGGGATACCAAATTCATTATTCTTCGTGTACCGCACAGATTCAGGGATAAGCTGTTGTTCCTCGCAAAGGAACACAATATATTAACACTGAAAACCACCGGAACCATAAAAAAGGCAAAGAATCTGATTAAAAATTATGAAAATTTAAAATATAATTAATTTATATAAAATTATGAATTTTTAAAAAGATTATTTAGATCATATTTGAATTAATTTCCTGATTGTATATGCTTGACAATATATATGTTATGGAAATGGAGGAAAATGAAATCAGGGAAGAAATGAAGAAGATTGGGGTTGCAACTGAGGGTGTTGAAATAATGGTACCGAAAACTAAATTTTACCTTATAAAACTGGAAAAGGTACCATTAAAGGATTCCATCATACTGAAACAGGAAGCGTTGAGCCTTGGAATGGACTGTGCACTTTCATGGAACGTAATATCCCTGAAAACCGAATACACTGATGCCCTGCTTTTCGGTACATTCAAGCAGCTGGATTTTCTGTCGAAAAAGATGTTTGTACAACCATTCCATGGAAGAGAAATTTCCGAGTTAATAAAAGAGGCCATGATGAACTATGATTTAAAAAATAAAAAATGGAAGATCATGAATGGTGTTATTGAATTAAATAATGTGAAAATTATGGGAATACTGAATGTCACACCGGATTCATTCTACGATGGAGGAAAATACCTGAATAAAAATGAGGCAATAAAGAGAATAAGGGAAATGATAGATGAGGGTGCTGACATCATAGATATTGGTGCAGAAAGCACCAGGCCAGGATCTACTCCTTTGGATATTGAAACGGAATTTGAAAGATTGAAGGATATAGTAGACGAATCCGTTTCTTATGGTATTCCGGTATCCATAGATACATACAAGCCGAAAATTGCTGAATATGTACTGGAACATGGCGCCAGAATCATAAATGATATTTATGGTCTGAGAAATGAGGAAATGGCAGAAATAGTAAAGAGGTTCGGTGCAGGTATAATAATAATGCACATGAAGGGCGATCCTGAAAACATGCAGAATGATCCAAAATATACAGATGTGATATCAGAAACTCTCCATTTTTTAAGAGAAAGGATAGAATTTGCGATAAACAAAGGTATAAAACTTGAACATATTTCGGCTGATCCGGGAATCGGGTTTGGCAAAAATATGGAACATAATATAAAAATAATCAAGCATCTGGAGGTCTATAAAACGCTTGGTGTTCCTATTACAATAGGACTTTCACGCAAGAGTTTTCTGGGCAAATTGACGGGGCTGGATGTTGAAAACAGGCTTATACCATCAATATCAGCTGCAATGTTTTCGGTTTTTAAGGGTGTAAATATTCTCAGGGTTCATGATGTGAAGGAGACCAAAATCGCACTCAAGGTAATTGAGGGAATAATGAAATGAAATGCCCCGTTTGTTTCCTTGAACAGAAGCATTATGAAAATGAAAGGGTGCATGTTTGTCCATACTGCGATGCTATTCTGATTTATAGAGAAGACGGTTATTTCAGGTGGGATTCTCAGAAATGGTGGATAAAATACAGAAAATACAGTAGTCTAGGAGCATTCGATACAGAAAAGGAACACTTTGAATTTGAATTTAATGAAAACTGGATTCTGAACAACAAATACATTTTAAATGAAAAAGAAAATAAAAAGGAAATTAAAAATCGTAAAAGGGTGGAATGGGTTGAGGGGATTCTCCCCATAACGGCACTTCCCGGATCATATATAGAATATGAAATTTCAGATGAAAAGATAAAGATTCAGGATCATGAGAATCTATTTGTTTTTAAAAGAATTCAATAAGCTTTCAACATTCTTTCTGAATTCTTCAAGCGTTTTATCATTTATCAGGAAAACATCGGCCATGGCTATAACATTTCCAAGACCCCAGTTAAGTTCTCTCTCCTCCCTTTCCTTGAATTCCTTCATGGATTTTACATCATCATCCCTGTTCCTTCTTTTTATTCTTTCATAACGATCCTCTTCGGATGAGAGAATGGCTACGATCCTTATATTATTTCCAAAATATTTCTTGAAATATTCTATTTCTTCTCTGTTCCTCACACCATTTATAATTATATCCCTTTTTTCCCCTATTTTTTCGGCCGTTCTCCTGGCCCACACATCCATGCCGTTTATCTTTCTTTCCTCATTTGCAATCTTGCCAACATTAATGCTGTTTATTTCCAGCCCCATTGATTTCGTATATTCCCTCACTATATCCCCCATGTTTATTATTTCCATCCCCATTTCCCTGGCCTTTTTAACGAATTCGTCCTTTCCTGCACCCGGCATGCCAACTATTATGATTATCAATGTGAATAATGAAAAAACTTTGTAATTAAAAATTTTACTTCATGTTTTTCAATTTTTCAATAAACCATTCGGGTATTTCTACGGGTTCAAATCTGTCATTTATGGAGGCTATTACTATATTGCAGATAGCTGAAAGCCTGTTTTTCGTTTCATTGTATATTCTGAACTCCATCCTTATGTGCCTTTTACCTATGTCCCCGATTTCAAGTGTAATTTCTGCCGTATCCATGAATTTAAGGGGATATTTATAATCACATTCTGCATGTACTCTCGGAAATGATATGCCGGGAACCTCAAGCCTGTTAAGTATTCTGAATTCTTCTTCTGTCCTCTCACATATCCTGAAATAATTTGAAAAATGCATTATTCCAAGGGCATCGGTATCAACCCATGAAACCCTGTACCTGAATTTAAATGGCATTTTCCTTTCTTGTTCTATCAAAATTTTTCTTCATTATTTCAAGTAATTCGGATATTTCCCAATTGTTTCCAACCATTTCTCGTATCTGATTTTCAAAGCTGGATATGTTATATCCCATGGGCAGATTCTTGAGAAAATTTTTTACATCCGGAACTATCTGGTATTTTCCCTGGGTATATCTGTATGTAAGATATAAAGGTACAAAGGCCCTTTCATAATCTTCAAGCATCATGTAATCCTCATGCAGTTTTTTTAGAATGACAACAAGCTTATCTATTTCAGAATCCAGGAACTGGCTTGATGCTATGATCCTTAAAATCTCATCGAGGTTCTTTTTTGCCTCTTCTATCTTATTTTCCTCAATTAACTTTCTCACACTTCTTTCATATTTTGCTAAATAATCAGCTAAATCAAACATTGATATCAACCTATTTTTTTTATAAATTATGTAAATAACTTACAGTTTATTTAATTTTTTTGTACTCCAATTTCAATTCTATTTCCAAATATCTTCCAGTAGTTCTTTTTTAAACCTTCCATGTTCAGATTTTGAATGGTATTTTTGATCTTATCAATCATTGAAAAATTCTCCGGATTAAGAATATATATGATGCTGAAATACCTGATCAGTATCAGCAATAGATTTTCCTTTTCAAGGTTCCTGAGGTATTCATTTATTTTATCCTCAATCTTAAAATTCCTGTTTTTTAAATATAAAATTATTGCATCCATAATATTGAATCTCCAGACAAGTAAATCCATGCTTTTGATCAATTCCATATTTCTGATCTCCTGATAAACATTTAAAAATTCTTCATCCACCTGATTTTTCTCTATTATTTCCATCTCAAGAAATAATTCCAGAAAATCCATCAGATCTATTAAATCCGATGCTTTTATTATACCATTTTTCTTTGATTCATATAACTTTTTATAATTTTCAACGGAATTCCTCAAATTTCCCCTGAATAATTCGAATTTTGCCTTTGTTGCATAGGCAAAATCCACATATTGTGTTAAACCGGTGTTCATGATTATTTCCAGTTCTGGAATATTATCAATTTCATCCCCCTTTAATATGTCAATGAGTTTTAATATTGTATTCAGTTCAACCGAATATAATTTTTTATTGTTTTTCAGGCTTATATCCATTGACTGCTTCAGATAATTTTCCGCCTCAAATACGTTTCCGGTTTTAATGAATATATCTGCAAAATTTATTGCGGCAATTATCGCCGGATCATAATTTCCTTCAAGCATCGATACTCCAAACCCCTTTCTGAAGAGATATATCGCATCATTAACCTTGCCCTGATACCAGTACACAATTGACATGTTCAGATAGAGATTCTGCAGATGCCTAGGTATCCAGAGTCTCTCTGCCAGGTTCTGTATTTTGTTATAATACTCCATGGCCTTTTTTAAATCTATTTCAGAATAAATCTTTGCAATCCTTATGTATGTTGAAAGCAGATCATTGTAATTTTCAAGATTCTCATTTATTTTTTCAGACATTCCTAGAAATTCAAGGGCTTTCATTATGTCATCTCTTTCCGTGTATATCTGTCCCAGAAGTCTGAATATCTTTTGCAGCCTCATGTAATCTTTCAATTTTTCAGCCACATCATGGGCTTTTTTCAGGTATTCTTCGGCTGTATCAAGATCATATAAGGCCAGATAATTCTCTCCTAACCCTATATAAATCATAACTCTGGACTGGTCATCCAGTTCCATGTTTTCAAGCTTGGAATAAACATCAATGGATATGGTTGGATTATTCATCCTGAACATTACCGTTGCATATAATATGTTTATCTCAATATCATCCGGATATCTGTTGTAAAGTTCATTTGCTATGTTCATTGATTTTTCATAATCTTCAATTGAAACCAGAATTTTCAGGTAATTCAGAGCTACCTCTCTGTCATCTTTCCTTATTTCATACGCAAATGATAATGCTTGAAGAGCTTTGGATGTGTTATTTTCACTGGAATATTCTAACCCTGCCCTTTTTAAATATTCAAAGGCCTTCTCAAAGTTCTTTGCATAATAATAATTTAAACCTGCCTCGAAAAACCTTCCATTTCTTTCATAATAGGAGGCTATCTTTAACCTTACATCCCTTATCCTCAGGGATGAAAAAGATTTTTCAATTATTCCAACCAGGTCTTTTCTTTTCAATTCAATCCCATCGGTGGATTCCATTATCAAACCTTTTTTTATCAGATCATCAAGGGCATCAATAAATTCATCCTCCCCAATTTTTATGATGTTCATCAGTTCTATAGGATCTATCCTTTCATTAAGTATTGCTAAATAGAGAAGAATCAACATTTCTTTGTCCTTAATCATCTCAAAAATTTCGTCAAGATTTACAGGCGTTTCAATTAATTTTTTAATCTCATTTATTACATTTTCCGTAACAGGCTTTACAAATATTTTCTCCACTATAAAATTTTGTTTCTCAAGTTTTTTTATTAAATCCATGGCCACCTTGATTTTACCTTCAGATTTTTCATAAAGAAAAGAAATGATCTTTGGAGGTAACGTGTATCCGTTTTCTTCAATCAATTTTTTGAAATCATTCATATCCAGATGGGACATGTATAATTCCACTGCGCCAATGCTCTTCAGAATGCTTATAACGTTTAAAAGGTCATCATTTTTGTTTTCTGAATTGTATATGCCTATTATCCTAGCCTTTGCATTTTCTTTTAGAAATTTGCTTGCTATGTTGAAAAATAAACCTATGATATCTTTATCCATTTTGTCAAGATCATCCATTACAAAAATGAAATTATCATTGTTTTTCAATTCATCAAATTTTGTCATTATCAGTAAATTGATCAGATTTGATGAACTTTCTGATTTGTCTGGGGAGATTGCATATGCAACCTTGATGTATTTATTAAGTGATTCCTTCAGATCCAGAATGTCAATCAATTTCTGATATTTTTCATCCGATTTTGTTACTGCATAATATTTATAATCAAAATTAAATTTTTTTAATATCTTTAATGTTATGTATGTTCTTCCGACACCTTCCTGCCCCTTAATTAAAATAATTCTGTGGTTTTTATTCTTTAATATTTCTTCGATATTTTCAATTGTTGTCGGGGCAGATTGCATCGTATCTGAAAAATTAATATTTCCTAATAAAGGTTTTTGATCTTCTACACTTTCAGTCCGGTCAATTTTTGGCATTTATTACATCCATTGATTCTTTAATTAAATATTTTTGCATGAAACAAAAAATTATAAATTCATACATATAAAAATAATGATGAAAGTTTCAATTTTCTTGTTTTATCCATAAAGTATTTAAATTCAATTTTTGTTAAGCTTTCAAAGGTGGTATAATGGCCAAGATTGAAATTGCTGGTAAAACTTTTTCAACTGTAAAATTACTGTTTATGGCTGCAGCCGGTATTTATCTTGATGGTTATGAACTAAGTGTGATATCCCTAGCTGCCCTTTACATGTTTCCCATTTTACATTTCACCAAACTGTTTCAGACCCTTGTTCTGGGAGCTGTTATCCTAGGTACAATCATTGGAACAATCGGCGCCGGTTTTCTTACTGACTTTTTCGGAAGGAGAACAATATACATATACGATCTGCTTGGATACATAATATTTGGTGTACTTCAAATAGTATCGTCGGATCCCTGGATTATAGTTATATCAAGGCTCTTTATGGGTATTGCCATAGGTGCTGATTACCCTGTTTCCAACTCATATATAGCAGAAATAGCTCCCAGAGACGTCAGGGGAAAATATCTGGCATTTTCAAATGTGTCATTTGTTTCAGGTTCATTCACATCCGTTTTAATTTCATGGATAATCTTTGAATCTTCAAGTGTTATTCCACCTGATATCGGATGGAGATTAATGCTTGTTCTCGGTGTTATTCCCGCCATTGTGGTATTCATCATGAGGTTCCAGATGCCAGAATCACAGAGATGGGAAAATGTTAAGGGTAAGATTGTCGGTACTGAAATCGCAAAGGATATGTTCACCGGCCTGGGAGGAAAATTCACAATTCTTAATTCAACACTCTGGTTCCTTTATGACATGGCAGTATATGGCGCATCACTTTTCATCCCAACTATAATCATGAGGGTTTATGGAACATCTACAGTACCAAATCAGATTAACGCATTATACGATAGCATATTCCTTCTCGTTTTATTATTGAGTGCTGCTCTGATAACTTTCATTATTGATACAACAGGAAGAAAAATAATCCAAATAGTGGGTTATATTGGTATGGGCATATTCTTCCTTCTTATACCTTTTGGATTTCAGGACCTGTACGTTTTCATTCTGATAGCGGTAATGGTGGAATTCTTCAACGGATTCGTAGGAACAACAACTGGGATGTTCCCGGCAGAACTTGCAAAAACTGAATTCAGAGGTTCAGCCTATGGATTTGCAAGCATGATGGGTAAAATAGGGGCCCTGGTTGGAGTATTTCTGATAGGTCTGGGAACAGCATATGTAGGAAAGGATACTGCCCCTGTTTTACAATTTTTCGGTATCATGATGTTTGTAGGTGCCGCATTGACTTTATTCCTGGTTGATATAACGGATATGGATCTAGACCAGCTCTATGAATTCAAGATGAGGCTTTCGGAGGAATAAAATGTTTTTTAACTCTTTTAAAGGTTCCATTTTTTTTGATATTTATGGACATGGAAAACCATTTTTATTATTACACGGTCTCGGAGGAACACATGATTCAATGATAGAAATTGCAGGAAATCTGGATGGTTTTTCTGTAATTCTGCCAGATCTTCCCAACCATGGGCAGAGTGAGGATATTGAGGCCACCATGGATGATATATCTGAAATATTCATTGATCTGATGAATTATCTTAATTACGAAAAATTTTTTGTCGGTGGCCTGAGCCTTGGATCGTTGATTGCGCAGAACATGGCGTTAAGATATCCTGAAAAAATTGAAAAACTGATATTGATCTCCCCGGGTATAAAAATAGATGATTATGCCATGAATACTGTTATGACATGGTTTGATGCAGAAGACGGTGGTGCATCAACGACATTTTCAAAAGAATATTACGAAAAAAACAAAAATGAAATTTTGGAATACAATAAAAGGTTTCCATTTGATCCATCACGACTTGCCGGCATAGCATCTGATCTTATAAACTTTGATCTGACCGGAAATAAAATAAATGTTTCATGTCTTTCAATCATTGGGGATCAGGACATCATATTTGGCCCAAGAATAATCCAAGATTTAAAAAACATTTATAGTGATTGCAGAATTGAAATAATAAAATCTGGGCACGCGATACACAGAGAATCCCCCAGAATTGCATCAAAATTGATAAAAGAATTTTTATATGAGTAAATTAAATTACTTAACAATTGGAAGGATCTTGGAAAATTTATATATCTATTAACTGTTAGGTGATTGAATGGCCATTCTGATGAGCCCCCTGGATTACGCAATTGAAAATGAAAAGCTTGCAAAGCTAGCAATATCTAAAGGGGCTCTTGATCAGGCAAAAAAATATCTTGATGAAGCGATGAAAACTCTGAAGACATCAGAAACATCGGAATTTGAATTTACCGATCTTCTTGTTATATTGAAGAAGATATTGAATGGATACATAATGATAAAAGATTTTCCAGGTGCCATTGAAACACTCAGTTTTATACATAGTGTTGTAAAGGGAAAATTGAATATAATTAATGATGTTAAAAATGTTTTAAAAAATATTCCCCAGAATTTTAATATTTTACCCTACGAAGAAAATCTAAGGAAACTGATTGGAAATAATTCTGAACTTCTTGCCCTTTTAAATCTCCTTGTCGAGAATTCCAAAAAACTGAATCAGGGCTGATGCTCTGGTTATAATATGATATTGGCTGCAATTCTTCTATGGTTATGTTTTTGATATATGTGGAATTGGTATTATTTATTGATAAATAGCCTCCCGAAATAAAGTATTTTAATGAAAAAATGAACTCTTCTTCATATGAATCGTTGAATGTGCACTTTGAGATTTTTGTGTGAGAATTTAATGAATTGTAAAGAGTAATGTTTGAGGTTTGATTGAACTTTCCATAAAGTTTTATTTCATATATTCCCGGGGTCAGATTCAGATTGTATGCATTAATATACTTATTTTTTAAAGTCTGATTGACATTTATGTTTTCATAGATTCCCTTATAAATCAATGGTTTTCCATAATAATTTTCCTTCAAGAGGACAAGTCCATCATAACTTGTCATTATACCATAATGGTTGCTTTCAAAAAGTCTGTTCGAAATGTTGTACATCGTTAAAGAAATGTAATTAAAATCAATGTAATAATCAATGGAATCGATATCCATTAATATATAATTAAAGTTATATTTTGTCCACGAACTCCCATTCTTAACATATTCATTTCCATAAGTGAAATTCTGTGAAAACAGGGACATACCTGAAGTAATAACATTGAGATCATAAACCTTCATGTAAACCTGGGGAAGATTGTTCTGAACGAGAATTGATGCATTCGAGGGAATAACATTTATTATTTTCATCAGGGCATCAAACCTTTCCATATTCACATTTAATTTTTCATTCACATGGAAATCTGTCAATGAAAGTTCATTAAATGGTCCCCATGGCTGATAGACCAATCCTGAAAGTACAGTTAAAATCAATATTACTGCGGTGATTCTGGTTTTATTGGATAAAATTTCTGTAAAATCCAGATTCTTAAACACGATTTTTCTGTCATCATCCTTGATATATTCCCGAATTGCTTCCAAGGTAGCAATGAATATAAAGGGGACATAAAGGGATGAATACTGCTTGTGCAAAAATCCTGGAAATACCACGCCCCAGTAACTTATCCATAAAGTTATGTAAAGAAATGGAAGATACAACAGCAAAAATCTTTTGGATAAAAAGGGCAGACCCATCAGTGGAAAGAAGACAATAAATAACATGAAAATTCTATAATCAAGTATCGTGTTATTTATTCCTGTGTAATGTGCCTCATTCTGCAAAACGTTCAATAGATTTCCACCACCAAAAATATATTTTATACCGATGTATGAAATCAACAATATGGACAAGGATATTAAAAAAAGAATCAGTGAATATAAGAGCTTTTTTTCTGAAAATTCCCTTTTCATTAGCAATTTAAAATACTCCTCAAGGAAAAATATAAAACCTGTTAATACTACAAGAAGTATATAGGGAAATCTTGATAACCCGGCAAATATGAAAAAAAATATTGATGATTTATACATTTTTCTGATAAACAGATAATATCCCAGAAAATAAAAGGGAATAAAAAACGCCTGGTAATGAAAATCAAACCAGAATATTCCTGTCAGGGGTGGATATAGCATGTATGCCATTGAAAATATAAGAGATGCCGGTTTGTTTTTAAGAACCTCCTTTGAAATCAAATATAAAACAATTCCACCAAATAAAACTGAAACATCCTGAAATATTATTATGTATTCCATATTGAACGATAGAAATACGGGAAAAATTAAAAATAGAATGGAATGGTAAATAAGAATAAAAGGGTTAAGAGGATCATGAAGAAATTGCATTCCGGTTAAATATGCGACTCCCAGATCCCAGACAGATGCATTTAATGAAAGGTATTTTTCAATAGATATATGAGACCAGTAAATTGACATGAAAACGAAGAATAAGATAAGAAAATCAAAATAGTAATCCTTTCTGAGATACTCTAAGAATTTTCTGATTGATGATGAAAACATACATGAAATTTTCATGGATATCCTTCTTCCATGAATGATATTCTGGAACCAAAAGGTTCGAATCTGAAAGGTTCTTCCTGAAGATTAATCTCTTTTCTTATTTCGTTGTGTTTTTCAGGTGGTGCAAAGAAAAGTAAAAATCCCCCTCCTCCAGCACCTATTATTTTTCCACCTATTGCCCCCGCTTTCTTTGCCTTTTCATATATTTTATCGATAAAATCATTGGATATTGTTTTTGAAATATTCTTTTTGAAATTCCAGTTTTCATCTAGAAGATTTCCAATCTCCTCCCATTTCCCCTTTGATAAATATTCATGCGTTTTATATGCCAATTTTTTTAGATTATTGTAGTACTCCAATCTATCTTCGATATTTTCTTCCATGTCCCTGTGTATTGATGTGCTCTGCCTCTCCTTTCCTGTGTAAAACAATAAAAGATGATCGTTCAACAATTTTCTATCCTCCATTTTTGGCAGTGTTGGTATTGTTAAAACGGTTTCATCAGAATGAAATTCAATAAACCTGAAACCACCATAGGCAGCCATGTACTGATCCTGTTTTCCTCCCGGTTCCCGAAGGATTTCTCTCTCTATTTTAATAGCTTCCTTGGCTAGTTCCTCCGGCGAAACAATCTCTCCCTTCCAGGCATGAAGGGCATTCAGTAAACCTACCAGGAATGAACTGCTTGAGCCTAGTCCTGTTCCATGTGAAGGTATTTCCGTAATGCTTATTATTTGCAGTCCGGATTTTATATCCAGAAGCTTCAGAGATTCACGTACGGTAGGATGTCTGATATCCTCAACGTTTTTGATTGCATTTTCCGTAATTGAATAGCTTACCCTTATTTCATCACTATAAAAATTTTTAGCTATAATAACATAAATATATTTATTTATGGTTGCAGACACAACGGCCCCTGGACCATATTTTCTATAATATGCAGGTATATCGGTTCCTCCCCCGGTAAATGTAATTCTCAAAGGAGTCTTTGATAAAATTAGCTTGAAACTATTCGACATGTTATCAAAAATAAAAAATGTATTTATAAATTTTATTTGAATAATTCATTTTTTGATATACCAAAATCAATCCATTCTATAGCGTCCATAATTATGTGTAAAGGCCTTAAGGATACCTCATATCAAAGATCCTTCTCATTTTCATGCCTATGAACTCCTCATCTCTGACGCTCACTTAGAAAGCAGATTCCTTTCAGCATAAACTATGCACGATTGAAATTCTTCCATTAATAATATTTTCTGTATCCCTGATAGGCCATCTGGTATGAATAGCAATACCTCCTTTACTTTTATTTCTTTTAGATCTTTTATTATCAGTTTCCAGCTGCTTGATTATTCTGTTGGGTTGATCCAGAATCCAAGTATCTTCTTTTTACCATCAAGATCTATGCCCAATGCTATATGCAGTGCCTCTTTCTCTACCGTGTTCCTTCTCAAATTAATAAAAATAGCATATATATATGGCAAAATATTTTTCTTTCAGCGGTCGGAATTGCCAGGCATCTATTTCCTCCTTTACAACATCTGTAATTTTGCTTATTGTACTTTTTGAATATCTTCCGTGGGATATCTCTTCAAGGATCATAGAAATCCTTCTGGTGCTAATGCCATTAGAATATAATGCCAAAATTAAATCTTCTATATCGAGGGATTTTTTATAGGAATCAAATACCATTGTTCTAAAATTGCCCTCTCTGTCTCTGGGTACTTTTAGATCATCTATGAAACCATATTTCGTATTCAATGTTCTTGTATATGCCCCGTTTTTGGTCCGTTGTTATTCTCGATGAATATATCCCTTTCCGTTTTCATTATTGTCTTCAGTGTTTCTTTCACTGTCTTTAACACTTCTCAAAAAATTTTATCCAGATTTTCCATTTTATTCATGCCTCCTTGCTTGTGATTTTGCTAAGAATGTGTCCTTTCCTTTTACACAAAATTTTTGGGCACTATCAATAAAGTGCTCCACATTTAATATTAAAAGTCCTTATTTTTTGATTAATACTTCTGATTAATGTGTTATATTTTTTTATTCTCTCTTGCCAATCCACTGGAAATTCTCTGAACTGATTTATTATTTTTTCGAGATTTGAGTTATATTCTTTCCTAACAGTTTCTCTGTCAAAGTATCCTCTTCCAGAGCATTTGTCACAAGGAACTTTATAAGTGACTGTTTCTTTTTTCTCAACTGGTTCTGTACCCCAAACCAGTTTATAATCCACCCCATACTCTGTATAAACTGGCACATAAAATATCGTTGGTTCATTTACTTCAATTGTTTCCGTTTTTGTTTCTTCATGATATCCCCTTCCATCGCAATATGGGCAGGTTAATCTTTCGCCTCCCTTAGGGATATACGGAGGAGGCATAATAGTTTCTGGGAGTTCTTTAAAAAGTGGATAATACATACTCCTATCTAGTATGGTGCCATTTATTTCGATTTTTGCATCTTTTTTAATTTTCTCTCTATGTATATATAGAATAAAAATTATTGGTATAATCAGATATTCCCCTATTCCCAAAACTAGATAAAGATAAAATAGAGCGAGATCAGTGGAAAATATTCCAGCCCATATGTTGAAAAAAGCTGCGACCCCTACAATACTTAGAACAATAGAATATTCGAAATCAATTATAGAACTAAGATATGTATTAGAACCAATAAATCTAAAAATAATATTTAGTATTATGAAAACACCTATGCCAATTAATACTTTATAAACTATTGAAGTATTAATAAAATATATAGAAGACATAAAAAAAAACGAAAAACAAGTAAATGAAAAGAAAATGAAAAAAT
>JAGDXR010000017.1 GCA_023261745.1 Thermoplasmata archaeon
GCTTCAGCTTAATAGTCCTGAACATTACTTAATATGATAGAAAACATATTAACAACTCTTTCCTTTGGGGGAAGTCCGTGTATCTCCTCCCTGAATAACTGAGTTTTACTGCTTCCCCCAAACCCCTAACTTTTCTATAAATCATCGGAATTTCTGACTCATAGAACGACAGTGCCTTATTTTACGGCATATTGAGAATAGTTTTTTTTTTGAAGTTTTGAACCTCTTATTTACATTTTTCTAATCCCTAACTTATCTTTAAATTCTTCACGTATTCTTTCCCCTTTCTTGTCAAACAGAAATATGAATGCTTTCCTTTCTGAGGTCTGGCCTTAATTTTTAAATTATTTTTTACTGATGAAGTTTCATAATTTCCTTTGATGAATTTACCGCAGTATTCTATAAGATCAAGTTCCTCGAGCCTTTTAAACGATTTTCTCACCTCATCCATGCCCGATTCTGGAGCAATTCTTTTCCAGAATACAGGGGAATCTGGACCATGGTTGAAAATATGAAGTAAAATTTTTTTGTCGAGATCATTTAACCTGCTGATCATTCTTTGGTGCCTGAATGGGATAGTAAATTACTTCCTTGATGCTTGTTTTTTCTGTCAGGAGCATTGTTATCCTGTCAATCCCTATTCCCACACCTCCGGCAGGTGGCATGCCTGTCCTAAGAGCCTCTATGAAATCCCAGTCTATTTGCTGTGCCTCTTCGTCTCCCAGAACCCTCCTTTCAGTTTCCTTTTTGAAGAACTCTTCTTGCAATAATGGATCATTGAGCTCTGTATATCCGTTTGCAATTTCTATGCCATTTATAAACAGTTCAAACCTCTCAACAAGGTCAGGATACTTCCTGTGAGGTTTGCATAGGGGTGTGGATTCCTTCGGGTAATCCATGACAAAAACGGGATTTATGAACGTCTCCTCATGTATGGATTCAAATATTTTGGTTAATGCGATACCCCTAGAATAAACTGGCATTGTGATACTGTATTTTTTCAGTAGATCCTTAATCTCATCATCTGTTATGGTGTAGGGGTCAATGCCATCGTCATTCAAAAGGTCATACATTCTTACCCTTTTCCATTCAGAAGATAGATCTATTTCTCTACCGTTAATGCTGAGTTTAAATTTCCCGGCAACCTTTTCAGAAATAGTTTTTATTAAATTTTCAGTGAGATTCATCATATCATTGTAATCTTTAAATGATTCATAAATTTCCATCATGGTAAACTCAGGATTGTGCCTTGAATCGATGTCCTCATTTCTGAAATCCTTTCCTATTTCATAGACCTTGGGATAGCCTGCCACTAGGAGCCTCTTTAAATAAAGCTCATCGGATATTCTGAGATAATAATCCTTGTCAATTGCATTCACATGAGTTATGAATGGCTTTGCATTTGCTCCACCATAAACAGGCTGAAGAATCGGCGTCTCGAATTCCAGATATCCCCTTTCATCAAGATATTTTCTGATCTCCATTATTATTCTTGACCTTTGCCTGAATGTTTCAAATACATCAGAATTCAGAATCATATCAAGATATCTCTGCCTGTATCTCGTTTCCACATCCTCAAGACCAAACCACTGGTGTGGAAGCTCATATAGAGATTTTGACAGAATCATGAAATCTTCTAAAAGTATGGAAAGTTCGCCTTTTTCTGTCCTCACAACCTTGCCATAAACTCCCAGAAAATCCCCTTTATCTACAAATTTCTTGAATTTATCATAATTATCCTTCATCACATCGAATCGTAAAAATAGCTGTATCTTTTTATTGTCAAAGTAAATATCTGAAAAGCCAACCTTGCCATGGAATCTTATGGAAATTACACGGCCAGCTGTCCTCACATATCTGTCCATGAAGGTCTGGGGATCCATCACAATTTCATGTATATAATGATCTACAGGGAAATAATGAGGGTATGGGTCCATATTCAACTTCTTCAGTTCATCCAGCTTTTTCAGTCTATCGAGAAAATCTTTTCTTTCTTCCATTTTCACACAACCACAGAATCCCTTATTCTGTCAAGCCTTGTCCTCAACCTTTTTATCGCAAACTTCAAAGTTTCCTTTGCACTTAATGAACCATCTGTTTCAAACTGAAAAATGAATCTGCTCTCATCCTCTTCCATTTTTACTTCGTCCATCCTGTACAATTTTGCTATATGCCTGCATGGAATGTCATCCGTAATAATCATGACATCTCCTTCATCTGAAATAATATTTGCTTTACAGTCTTTCCTTATAAGATCAATTATCTCCAGATACTTTGGAATTCTGAATTCCCTGTGCACTTTATAGGCTACACCGCTTGTTACCTGCCATCTGGCGTGTTCCCTACCCGTACCCATTATTGCCTCAGCATCTATAACAAGTGCCTGGTTTTCATCCAGTTTAACAATAGGTATATTGGGATCAACAGGAGCAAATTTTTCATCGCCTATAGGCATTAAATCACCTGAATATACAATCCCTGGACCAAATTTTGTAAGAGTGTAATTTACGGTACATAAAGGACATGCCTGATCTGCGGGATGATCGCATTCATTCCTGAATTTCATATTAAGATCTGTTTTAAGAGGGATCAGTCCTATTCTGTGAGATATTATTTCATTAAAAAGGGGTGTGGAACTATTGTAGACCTTAGCCTTACCATCCTCCTCCACCTTTCTTATGGATCCCAGATGAAATGTAACATTTTTAATTGCAAGCTTTGGAATATCATTGATCAGAGTTCTCCTGATCATATTTGCATATGCATAATCAATACCCTCTATTTCAAACCTGGCATATCTTTCTGAGATTTGCAATATCTTTATTTTCATAATTCAGACCCTTCTTCCTCTCTTTCCACCCTTTCTTCTTGTACCGTCGTGAGGTATCGGGGTAACATCTTCAACCCTGAGAACCTTAAAACCTGCTCTCGTAAGTGACCTTATTGCTGCCTGGGCTCCCGGACCTGGAATATGACTTCTGCTTCCACCTGGCGCCCTGACCTTTATTATTATTTCATTTATTCCCTTTTCTTTCAATTTTTCACTGACAATATCACTTGCCTTCATGGCAGCATATGGTGATGCTTCATCCCTATCTGCCTTGACAACCATGCCACCGGATGCTTTTGCAAGTGTTTCAGCCCCCGTTATATCCGTTACGGTGATTATTGTATTGTTATGTGATGAATAGATGTTTACAACTGCAATCTTGCTCATTGTGACACCTCCTTGGGTTTGGGTCTTGCAGGATGCAATTCATTATTTATTGGTGAAAATGAATTGTATAAAATTTTGTCCTCTTCTTCCTTTTTTACAAGATATGATGGTATGGAAACCACCCTCTCTCCAACCGTTATGTGTCCATGAACTATGAACTGCCTGGCCTGTTTTGGGGTATTTGCCAGACCTTTTCTGTATACAATTGTTTGCAATCTTCTATCAAGAATGTTCTGGATTGATAGTGCAAGGATATCATCAACAGAAGATGCATTTTCAGAGAGTATTCCAAGCTTGATTAATTTATTCAGTATGTTCTTTAATTCTTTTGATGCCTGCGGATCTCCATACCTGATGGAGGCCTGCAATCTCTTCGCGATTGTTCTGTATTTCCTTAAAATTGACTGAACCTTCCATATTTCCCTTTTGTTCTTTAAACCGTATTCCTTCAATATTTTATTTTCAGATGAAATTCTTTCTTTTTCCCATGGTCTCCTTGGTTTTTCATAAGTTTTCCTTGGAAATTTTGGGTCTCCCATTAGGTCTTCACCTCCTTCTTCTTTGTAACACCGACAGTTAAACCAACCCTACCATTTGATCTTGTTTTCTGTCCTCTCACTGGAAGACCTCTTTCATGCCTTATGCCTCTGTAACACCTTATCTTTTTCATTAAGTCAATATCATTCTTAACCGAAAGATCCCAGTCTGAACTTATTAAATGAATATTTTTACCGGTATATACATCCCTCTTTCTGTTAACTGCCCAGCTGGGCATGTATTCTCCAGGATTATTAAGAATATTTTTCAGTCTTTCAATCTCTTCATCGGTAAACTCCCCAACCTTCTTTGTTTTAGGTATATTGGCAGCAATTAACAGTATTTCAGCTGCCCTGCGACCAATACCTTTGATCTCCATTAGACCGTATACTGCGGTTTTATTCCCATCGATATCGGTATTCGCCAACCTTACTATATATTTAAAATCTTTATTCTCTTCCTTTGACTTTTTATCAGCCATGGGTATCACTTTCAATTAATATTCTATCATTCCTTAAAATTTACTAAGTATATGAATTTATTGATTGTAATGCTGATATAATCCCTCGCTTATTTCCTGATTGCAAATTTCACTTGTGTATATATATTGTTAAACAAATTCTATTGAAAGATTAAATTTTCATGAAAAAACTTTAATTCATTAATATTATAGCGGGTATGAGAATATGGATGAAGATTTAAAGTTGATATTCAAAAAACAGGGTTATGCATTCGCGGGGGAAAATTCAGCTGTTAAAATGTGCCACTGGTTCAGGGAAAGCATATTGCACAATAGGCCATGCTATAAAGAAACATTCTACGGAATCAGAACGCACAGATGCATTCAGATGACACCGGCATTCAATCAATGCACACAGAACTGCCTGTTCTGCTGGAGATATCAGGCTTTCAACGAAACATACATAAAAAATCCGGACGATCCTAAAGAGATTGTTGAAAATAGCATAGAATTGCAGAGAAAACTGATTTCGGGCTATGGGGGAAATCCCCAGACAGATAGAAGAAAATTTATAGAAGCACAGGAACCAAAACACGTTGCAATTTCCCTGACAGGAGAACCTACACTTTATCCATATCTTGGTGATTTGATAAGAGAATATCACAGAAAAGGTATAACAACATTTTTGGTGACAAACGGAACTATGCCTGAGGTTTTGGAAAAACTCGATCCCTTACCCACTCAACTTTACATTACAGTAGCAGCTCCTAATGAAGAGATATACAAAAAATTACTTTCGCCTATGATACCAAAAGGATGGGAAAGATTGAATAGGACACTTGAACTTTTACCATCTTTAAATACAAGGAAGGTCATAAGACATACCCTCGTAAAGAACTGGAACCTTGAATATTTGGATGAATATGCAAAGTTGGATATGAAGGCAGAACCACATTTTATAGAACCCAAGGGTTATGTATACGTTGGATTTTCACGTGAGAGAATGACAAAGGAAAACATGCCTTCACATGTTGAAATACAAGAATTTTCGAGAAAAATAGCTGAACTGACGGGATATTACGTAATGGATGAAAGGGAAGACAGCCGGGTTGTATTATTACAAAAAAATAAAAATATTCCTAAAATCAGAGATAATTAACGAAAATCGCATAAAAATTTTTATATAATTTATTTTTATTGTCGAATTATGGTTGATAATAAAATATATGAAAAAATGAAATGTGATATTAATGACAGGTGGTCTCACATACCACATAATCTTCTTCCAATAGATGAAATTGATATAACGGTATTGTGCATGCTTAGAAATGATGCAAGAATATCCAATAAGGAAATAGCCGAGGCCCTGGGTATAAGCGAGGCAACTGTAAGAAGAAGGATAAAGAATCTCATTGAAAAGAACATAATCCTCGGATTTTCTGTTCTCATAAATGTACCTGCAATTGAAAATTCCATTAAAAGCTACATAGAATTGAAAGTTGATCAATCTAAAATAGATGAAGTTGCAAAGAGGTTGTCATTAAATCCCTGGATCATTGCGATATACAGAATAAATGGTGAATATGATTTGCTACTTGAAGCACTCTTCATATCAATGAAGGAAATGCAGGATTTCATGGACAATGATTTAAAACTGGAAGGAATAGAAAAAATTTCAACTAATGTTGTTACGAAAGGATATAAAATAAATAAGTGGTATGGATTATGATAATATATGATAAAGATGTTTGACCTTTTATCGGTTGAAGCAAAGAGATTTTTTAAAGGTGAAAATCCACCCATGGAAATCAGAGTTGAAAGCAATGCATCGATATTGAGCATAAGACCTATTGACAAAACAAATGCTTACATAGATTTCAGATTCAGCATCAATTATTTGAATATCGGAATTATAAACATGGAGGGCCAGTTAATATATGAGGGAGACCTGGACAAAGTTCAGGACTGGATTAAAAAGCAGAAAAATACTCCTGATGAAAGCACTTCTGAAATATTTGCTGCAATAATTAACACCTGCACCATTGAGGGTGTTGTTTTCAGCAAGGAACTGAAACTGCCACCACCAGTGCCTTTACCCATGCAACCTATTAATAATAAAACGTTTAAAAAACAGGAGTTCCCAGATTACCATTAATATTCTCTCCATCTGTAACCGCATTTCGTGCATATAAAAAATCTTGTCTCGGGTTCATCGGCTGCCCTGGTCTGTTTAACCATGTAATAGGCACCCCTGTTTCCGCATTTGGGACATATCTGTGTATCATCGACCGGATATACAGATAATTCATTTTCTAAAATGATTACTTCTTTTTCTTTTGCCCTTTCCACAATCTTTTCCTTTTTCTGTTCCTTTACTATTTCCATTTCGTAACCGCATTTAGAACATACCCATTTACCATTTTTTGGATGCATTAATGATCCACATTTCGGACAGAACATAACCTCTCTTAGTATTATTTATTATATAAAATTTTCTAGATGTAGAACACCGTCTATTGTAAATAGAAAAAGATGATGAATATTCAATATAAAATTAATATAAAAATTTAAAAATTTATAAAAGATGGAAGAGTATTATTGCTGTAATGAAGAGTATGGATATTGTGTTTACGACCTTCACAAGTGGATTTATCGCGGGCCCTGCAGTATCCTTCAGTGCATCACCGACAGTATCTCCAACCACAGCAGCTTTGTGTGCATCGCTTCCCTTTCCGCCGAAATTCCCCAGTTCAATATATTTCTTTGCATTGTCCCATGCCCCTCCACTTATGGTCATGAGTATAGCAAGCGCGAATCCGGATAGTATTACCCCCAGCAAAAGACCCCCAAGTGCATATGGCCCAAGTATGAATCCTACAAGAAGAGGTGTCAGGACGGCTATTATTCCGGGTATCAGTAACTCCCTCAATGCTGTCTTTGTTACAATATCCACACATTTATCATACTCCGGTTTAGCCTTGCCTTCCATTAATCCCTTTATGGAATCAAACTGTCTTACCACTTCCTGAACAATTGCATAGGCTGCCTTTCCAACGGCCTTCATCAAAAAGCTCGTGAAGAAAAATGGAAGAGTTGCACCTATTAGAAGTCCTACGACAACAAGAGGATTGTTAATATCGAATAGATTGTAACTGTACTGTGAAGCAATCTGGTAAAATGCCGCGAAGAGTGACAATGATGCCAGGGCAGCGGATCCTATCGCATATCCCTTTGTAACAGCCTTTGTTGTATTACCCACAGCATCAAGGGGATCCGTGACACTTCTGACATCATCCGGAAGACCTGCCATCTCCGCAATGCCTCCAGCATTATCCGTGATTGGTCCGTATGAGTCAATTGATATTATCATTCCTGCTACGGACAACATTGCTGCGGCTGCTACGGAAATTCCATATATGCCTATTGGAAGTATTGTCAGAAATGTTCTGGCAAATATATAATATGAAATGAGAATTCCAGCTGAAATTACAATCACCGGCATGAATGAAGCCTCCAGACCATATCCCATCCCCGTTATTATTGTTATTCCTGCACCGCTCTTTGAAGCTTCCGAAATTTTTTTCGTGGGATTGAATTTGTAGCTGGTATAATAATCGGTTATGAAAACCATGAATAACATTATCAATAATCCCACCAGGGATACATAAAATACTCTCAAGTCATTTATATAATAATAGGATATCAAAAAGAATCCTATTGCAGATATTATCACCGTTACAAAAACACCTTTATAAAGTGCACCCATGATTGATTTATTTTTACCGATTCTCACAAATGGTATCGCAATTAATGTTGATAAAATTGCAATACCTCCTATTAAGAGAGGAGATATGATATATTTTGATGACAGTCCTATTGTAAATGCAAGAAGCATGGATGAGAGTGCCGTTACCACATAAGTTTCGTACAGATCTGCTCCCATACCAGCACAGTCACCAACATTGTCACCAACATTGTCTGCTATGACTGCAGGATTCCTGGGGTCGTCCTCAGGTATTCCATATCTGACTTTCCCGACAAGATCAGCACCAACATCAGCCCCCTTTGTATATATTCCACCTCCAACCCTTGCAAATAAACTTATGAGTGATGCTCCAAAGACAAAACCGACCATTTCTTCGGGATTTCTTAACCAGATATAGAATATGAATAGACCAAAAAGTGCTACACTGACAACTGTTAGACCCGTTACAGAACCCCCCCTGAATGCAAGGGAAAAGGCCTTGTTCAGTCCCTGCTTTGCCTTGTTTGCAGTTCTCACATTAGCATTTATGGATATGAACATACCTATTATTCCGGATATAGCAGAACCAAATGCACCAACCGCAAAACCTAGGGCTACGTAAATTGCGTCTGTAAGACTTTTCTGTGCTATATCATCAACTATCAGGATTACGATGAAAAGAATTATAGCAACTATGGATATCGTGGTATACTGCCTCCTCATGAATGCCCATGAACCTTCCTTTATGGCTCCTGAAATACTCTTCATTTCTTCTGTTCCTTCATCTTCCCTCAGTATAAAGTAGGCCTGCAGGAAAGCATATATGAGCCCTACCATGGCAGCTATCAATACAAAATAAAGTGCGAATGTCATAAAGTCACCAATGCGTTTAATGACTAACTATTTAAAAACTTTATTATTTTTATAGATCCCCTTAAAAAGATATGTAAAATTAAAAAAAATTAAATCTCTAGATAAATTCTACATTTATAATGAGAGCCCTTATTATAGGAAGATTCCAGCCATTTCATCTTGGTCATTTGAAAATAATTGAAGATCTGTCGAAAAAGCATGATTATATAATAATTGGAATAGGAAGTGCTCAGGAATCACATAGCGTGGATAATCCTTTCACTGCCGGTGAAAGGCATCTTATGATAGCAAATTCTCTTGAATCAAGGAATATAAACAACTTTTATCTTGTACCCATAGAGGATATATACAGGAATGCCCTCTGGGTGGCGCATGTAGAGGCAATTGCACCACCATTTAACGTTGTTTATTCCGCCAATCCTTTAACCAAAAGATTGTTTCAGGAAAGGGGATATGACGTGATAATACCCGAGATGTATAGAAGAGATATCTATTCAGGAAGGGAGATCAGAAGGAGAATGATACATGGGGAAAACTGGGAAGAACTGGTTTCCAGAGAAGTGATAAAGGTAATAGAGGAGATTGATGGTATTAGCCGGATAAGAGAGATTGCGAAGGGGGATGAGTACAATGATTATCAACCCAGAAAATAAAATGTGTATTCAAAAATCAGGAAGACAAGAATAAAGGTCAGGATTATGATTATTATAGAATATTTCAATTTCTTTACCATATTTTTAACGATTTTGCTTATTCTATCCATGTAATTTTTACCAGGAACCTTTATATTCACTGATTTTGAAAATGATGAGGCCTTGGCCTCCTCCTCATTTTTCATTGCACTCTTCATTGCATCAATGCATCCTTTTATTATTGATTCTTTATCCTCGCTCCCAACAGGATTTAGATCCTTGGGATTATAATTGCAGTAATGGTTGTCTGTTGTAAAAACTTCAACGTCATCAAAATATTTGTGTCCTTCATCAATTATTTCATCCCTCAACCCCTTGACCATATTATTTCCATCTATCAGGACATATGCATAATGTTTATCCGTCGAAAAAGAAATGCATGAAATGCCTTCGGGACCTATGCTTTTATTTGAAATATTAATCTTGGAAAAACCCACTTTAGATTTTTTCTTCTTAAATTTTCTAGAGTCCTTTTTAATTCTATTTAAAATATTTTTATCTATTTCTTTCAGAGCCTCATAATTTTCATCGAAATAGTTATGTGCATCAACAACGAATACCTTATGGTAACTGTCATTCTTTAAATATCTTGATATAAAATTACCGAGATCAATTTGAACATCATCAAATCCCTTTTTTGTTGGTAAGAGGGAAACGATCAGTGTATCATTAATACCATGTACAAGAATTTCAATATCCCCTGAATATCTGAAGAAATCTGTGGTATAAAGAAAATCACTCTCCGATTTATTACTTTTTATGACTTCTGCAATCTTTTTAATATCCTCTTCTCCACCGCAGTTCTGGTCATTTGTTACTGTTGTGTGAAAAACGAACATGTCTGTAAAATCAAGAGATTTTCTTAATCTCATGGGCAAGTTGCTGCAACCGACCTCTACAAATGGGCCCGGATGAACCTGAGGATATATGATCCCGTATTTTTCATTCCCTTTTTCAATGGAAATCCACTCTATCTTCAGGTTTGAATAAAGGTACATATTGATCATGAATGTATTTAAATAAATCATGTCATTTATGGACCTCGTTGCAAGGTAATTCACAAAATATCCCACATACTTTACAGGATCCATCTGATATTTTTTCTTAAATTCATTGGATACATAATCTATAAAAAATTTTGATGAGACAACAAATAATATGGATGAGAATAAAAATGGTAGAATGTAAAAATGATTTAGATCAGAAAAAAATATAAAGAAAGATATGAGAAAGGATGGATATATGGAAAATAAACCTATGAAAGAATCTTTTCTATCAATAAAAGGTTTTAAAAACATGAATCTGAAAAATGGAATTGAAGAATAACTGAAAAGTATTGAAATTATAACATTCTTTAGAAAGAATATGGAGAAAACTAAATATATAAAATATATTATTATAAAAACAACAAACTCAAGAAAGACTGTTCTCTGAATAGGAAAATATATCCTGTTTAATTTAAACAGACCATAATCCATTATCAGGATTATTGAAAATGGTAGTACATAAAGCAAAATAAAATTAAAAATATTAAGTCTTACAATTATTTCATAAATTATTAAAAATGCAAATAATATGGTTAATAAAACATACATGTTTGGAGAATTCTTTACTGAATTTTTCAATTTGAGAAAGTATTTTTCACCATCCATATCCGTTTTCACTCTTTCTTTTGTATGATGTTTTTCCTTCAATTCTTATCTCAATTATCCTGTGATATGGAATCATGGTCCCATCCTTCAAAAAAATGAATTCTGTTCCAGCATTATTTATCTCTTCTCCACTGATTATTCTTACACCTTCTTTTGATCTTCTGTCCTCTATAATCACCTCCGCATTCCTTTTTACCCAGATTATTTCATCTATCATATTTTCAAGAGGATTTTTTTTCATTTTTTCACCATGATATAGATCAGGTATACCACAACGGATATCACTAACCAGATCAACAGAACATATATAACATTATTGAAATAGTTGGGATATATGTACATGAATGAAAGCGTAAACATGAGTGATCCGTAAATCTTTGATGAAAATATGAAATAAATTGACTTTGTTTTTAACTTGGAAACAACAAAACCGAAGAGTGTATATGCAAGTATGATGAGAAAAATTGAATTGGGCAGGGAGATCGTGGATAAAACAATAAGAAAGTTCAGCATGTTAAAGAAAACGCTCGTTGATTTTATTTTTCTTTCACTGTAAATTCCGTAAAAAATAACAATTAAAGAAGAGGCTATTGATGCCTCTTCCCCAGTCAAAAAAGGCATTCACAATCCTTTGCGTTTTATAAAATCTTTTAAGATATCCTCGAGGTCTGGCTTGCCGATTTCATCCAGTTCGTATCTTACCCTTACTATCTCTTTATTTATTTTCATTATTCTTGTGATGTCAATTGGTGTCGCTGAAACTACAAGGTCAGCCGGTGTTTTATTTATTGTTTCCTGAAGATCCTTTATCTGCTCCTCGCTGTAACCCATTGCAGGCAAATAATGGTTTATGTGTGGATATTTTCTATATGTTTCAAGGATTGTACCTACTGCGTAAGGCCTTGCATCGATGAGCTCAGATGCACCATACTTTTTGGCTGCAAGCACGGCTGCTCCGTATGTCATTTCTCCATGTGTCAATGTAGGACCATCCTCTATTGCGAGCACCTTCTTTCCCTTTATCTTTTCATATCCTTCAATGAAAAATGGAGAAGCTGCATCTATAACTATTGCTTTAGGATTTGCATCCATGATATTCTTTCTTATCAGATCTATTCCATCTTTTGGAGCAGTTTCCTCCTTATTTATGATTATCACATCGGCCATTCTAAAATTGACCTCGCCAGGATGATATTTCATTTCGTGACCTGCACGGTGAGGATCCGCAACAACAATATGCAGATCCGGCCTGTAAAATGGGAAGTCATTATTTCCACCATCCCATAATATTATGTCAGCCTCCTTTTCAGCCTCCCTTAAAATGGCCTCATAATCCACTCCGGCATATACAACTGTACCATTTCTCAGATGTGGTTCATATTCTTCCCTTTCTTCAATTGTACATCCATATTTATTGAGATCTTCAAATGTGGCAAACCTCTGAACCTTCTGTTTTACAAGATCTCCATAAGGCATGGGATGTCGAATTACCACGACCTTCTTTCCCAGTTTTTTAAGGATTTCAGCGACCTTTCTCGTTGTCTGACTTTTACCTGAGCCTGTCCTTACAGCACATACTGAAATTACGGGTTTTTTACTTGATATCATGGTATCATTTAGACCAAGCAACTTGAATGTTGCACCATTTGAAATGGCTATGCTGGCCTTATGCATCACATATTCATGGCTCACATCGCTGTATGAAAATACAACTTCATCTGCATTCAGCTTTTTGATCAGATCTGGCAGTTCCTCTTCTGGATATATTGGAATACCATTCGGATAATTCGGGCCTGCCAGTTCAGCTGGATATTTTCTGTTTTCTATATTGGGAATTTGAGTTGCTGTAAAAGCCACCACTCTGTAATCTTTATTGTTTCTGTAGAACACGTTAAAATTGTGAAAATCTCTTCCTGCCGCACCCATTATAATTACATTCTTCATGTTTTTTGCCTCCTTTTTCAGAGAATGTTTTCAATTTTATATACTTTTCATTTTTTTGTGGATAAATCATAAAAAGAATAAAAGTTTATAAATGGAAATTTCAATTACAATTTAGGGATCGGATATGGCAAACACCAAAGTTTCGGAGGAAAACAATTCACAGGACTGGTTTTCAAAACTGGATGCAACGTTGAATAAAAAAACTGAAGAGATCCTGAAAACAGTCTCACAGGAATCTGGTAAAAAGAGGGATATTAATATAACTCTGATACAGGATTTGTGGAAGATATATCAGAAATTTAATGATATGAACATTCATTTCAAACTGGAACCAGAATATACAAAATGGGCGACTTTTGTTGCATTTCCACATAACTGGAAAATCAAGGAGGATTTCAATTTCGACAATCTAAATAACATATCATTCATAGATACAACAAGGGACCAGGGCAGAACAGGAGATGCACTGAAGGTTAATTATTACAATGCACCCGAAGGAGAAAGGATAAGGATTGTATTCGAATATTCTGAAGGTGAGCAGTATTTCAAGTATTCAGGATGGAAGAGAATCTATGTACAGTACATATTGTTCGATAAACCACTTTCTGAAACAACCATGGAGGATATACATAACCTATTATTTGATCTGGTTGTAAAATGGTACGAATCTCACTTGAGAAAGGATAGAAATATAATCTTGGATTACATAACGAAGAATTTCCCAAAGGGTGAAACTTTTTCAGAGTAATGTGATTTCTGACTGAACCTCTATTCCATTTTCCTTTATTTCAAAAGGATATATCTTTCTTGAGTGAGGTATTTTTCTCATCTTCAATACCTGGATCGTCAGGTATGTTTCTGTATTTTTATCATTTTTCCTCATATCAAGTAGAATTACACCATCGGAAACATATTCCAGAAGACCATCCCTCGAGGACTGTCTGTTTGAAAGGTCAATTTCCCCTGTAAATATTGATGTTATACCCGAATCCTTCAGTCCCTTTGAGAGAGTAAAAAGAACATTTCTCTTATCCTGATCTTCCCTGAATACCATTGTTAAAAGTGATGCGGAATCGAGTACCAGTCTTTTTATTTCATTTTCCCTGAATTCCTCAGTTATTTCCTTTATTCTTGAGGATATATCTGATGCATCTGAAGGTGACAGCCGAAATATCTTTAATTTCCCCTCATCATAATACTTTTTGAAATTAAATCCAAAAATTTCGGCAGTTTTCATTAGAGATTCTGATTCCTCCTCCAGGCTTAAATAGAAACAGTTTTCATTTTCCAGGAGTCCCTGATTTATGAATTGCATTGCCAGTGTTGTTTTTCCTGTACCAAAAGGTCCTATGACGGAAACGGTGTGACCTTTGGGAATTCCACCTCCAAGAATCTCATCCAGTCCAGTTATACCACTCTTTATCCTTTCAATCTCCATATTTTTCACCTTATTTTCTCTGTATAGGTTACTATAAAACCATTTGAATATTCAATTCTTGTCTTGAATTTTATTACCCTCTCCTCTTCTATATGCGGAAGAACACCTATGAACTTTGGTACAAACATATACGTATATCTTGAGGATGATTTTTCAGATGAATACCACCTGAAAATCAGTACACCATCAACAATGTCCATTATCTCCCTTTCAATCCTCTGGTCCACGATTCCTTCCGTCAGAATTAAATAAATTATGCTCTTCCAGTTTTTGGACACTCTTACAAGACCCTTCAACATATCTATTAGTGTCTGTACATTAATGTTGATATTTGTAAGTAAATCGGTCAATGAATCAATTATTATTATGCTGTCCTCACCGTTTGAACCGAGAATGTTTATTATTTCCTCTATAATATCCTTTTCAGAATAATCAAATATTGAGGCCGATTTAATCCAGTTTGAAGGTACAACCGTTTTCTTAAAATATATCTTTGATAAATCCTTTACCTTTAAATTTTTCAGTATATAATTTTGCATATCCTCATCTATGGAGAGTGTGATATTCCTCCTTATCTCCCTTTCACTCTTTGTAGTTGAAATGTATAGAACATTGTTTGGCAGATATGTGGATTCATCTATTTCTGACAGTATCAGCTTCCTTCTATCAGGAGCTTCCCTTGCCAGTGATGTCTTGGTTGCTGATGTTATTGCAAATTCATAATGACCTGATCCCGGTTCACCTAACAGTAATACCACACTGCCAGATGGCATTCCACCCTTTATAATGCTGTCAAAGGCAGGAACAGCCGTTGGAATCTTCAGTATTTCCATCCGAGTTCACCCGATATTTCCATAATTGCTTTTTTTACCGCTTCATCAGAATTATATTTAGGATACCATCCATATGATTTTGCCTTTTCTATGGAGAGTAACATGACCTTTATATCTCCGGCCCATCCCCTCCCATCTTTTCCACCTGTCGTGTATATTTTTACATTCTTTAAGTTTAATAAAGAGACAACCATTTTTGCTATATCCATGACATTTGTAGAACCATCAGTCCCAAGATTGAAAACTTCATATCCCCTGACTTTTTCATATAGATATGTTATGCCATCAATACAGTCTTCCACATGAATATAAGATTTTGTCTGTGTGCCATCACCAAGAACCTCAAGACTGTTCCTGTTTTTCATCAATTTTTTTATAAAATCATATATCACACCATGATTTCCATGCCTACCGATGACATTGGCAAATCGAAATGATACACCCCGGATCCCATACATGGCGGAAAATACGGATATGTATGATTCAGCGGCCAGCTTCGACGCACCATAAAATGATATTGGTTTTGTTGGGCCAAATGTTTCAGGTGTTGGTACTGGGGCCTCCCCGTAAACGGTTGATGACGATGAAAACAGAATCCCATTTATATCATTTATTCTCATGGATTCCAGAACGTTGTATGTCCCAATGAAATTTATATCCAGATCAATTTTATTATTCTTTTCACCCAGTTTTACATCTGGATTTGCTGCGAGATGAATAACAATATCATGACCCTTCATATATTTTTTGAGATTTTCAAAATCCAGTATATCACCAAGAACAAAATTCACCCTTTTTCCATCGATCCATTCTTTTTTTCCTGTGGAAAGGTTGTCATATACTGTTATTTCATTATCATTTTCCAGTCTCTCAACAATATTTGATCCTATGAATCCCGCACCACCAGTAATAAATATTCGTTTATTTTTCATGCCATTCACCTTTTTATCAGAATTAAATAGTGATCCTTTGCATAAGGATTTAGATTTATAATTTCTCTGACATCTTCTAGATTTTTTAAACTTTCTTCCAGAACCAATCTTGGATCCTTTACTGCGTCTATGGCCCGTATCTTTAGAAAAAGAAAGCCATATTTGGCTTCGGGAAATTCATTCATATTTTTGTTAAATATTTCTACCTGATTCTTCTGTGAAATGTCCTGTATTATAATATCAGGACCTTCAATATAGAGTTTGTATCTTTCCGGATAGTTTGCATCGGCCATTATGGGATAGATAGTGGTATATAAATTTGAAAGGTTGAGAAGGGATGAAAACGGCCTTATGGCAAATTCTACCCCATAAATCTTTCCTTCATAACAAATATCCGATAAAAATGAGACAGTATTGCCGAATGATGCACCGAGATAGAGAATTCTGGAATCTCTGTTCAAAAAATAATTTTTCAAATTCCTGTGAAGGGATGCAGAAAACTTACTCCTGTATGGATCCCAAAATCTATAATATATTTTATTTTCCCTGATTATCCTTTCACCGAACAGTGAACCTTTAGGTGATTTGGTAAAAAGATTTTTTCCATCGGTAAATACACCGCGATATTTTTCATGGGGTTTCATTTGCCAAACCTCCTCTGCCTCTTCTGATAAGATATTATGGCCTTCAGAAAATCGATTTTTGAAAATGATGGCCAGTATACATCAGTAAAATATAGTTCTGAATATGCTGACTGCCACAAAAGAAAATTGGAAATCCTCTCTTCACCTGATGTTCTCAGAATCAAATCCGGATCGGGAAGTTCTCCGGTGTACAGGTTTTTTCTTACCGTTTCCTCATTGATCTGGTCTACTGTCAATTTTTTATCCATAATATCTAAAATAATCTTCTTTATTGCATCCAATATCTCTTCCCTGCCACCGTATGCTATTGCAATGTTAAGAATATAATTTTCATAATTTTTTGTTTCTTCTTCTATTTTTTCTATCTTTTCAATGAGATTTGATGGTAAAAGCTCGCGTCTTCCAATAATTCTTACCCTTATTTTTTCCCTGTGTATCCTTCCTTCACTTAATTCCTTTTCAATTGTTTCCTCAAAGAGTCTCATCAATGAAATTACTTCTTCCCTGCTTCTCATAAAATTTTCTGTCGAAAATGCATAAACTGTAACGATTTTAATACCCAGTTCCATGCACCATTCCAGCACATCATATAACTTTTCCCTGCCATAATAATGACCATATTTGGGATCCAATCCAAGCTGCTGTGCATATCTCCTGTTGCCATCCATAATTATACCTATATGTTTAGGAACCTCATCCCTGTTGACATTTTCTAAGAGAGCCTTTTCATAAACTTTTATGAAAGCATCTATAAACTTTGAGCTGTTTGTCATATATAATATTCTAATAAATTTTTATCATTTAACCCTTTCTAAAAGGATATTTTATATCGAAATTATCAGTCTGATTATAGAGATTGTCAGCTACTCCTCGCTAAAGCTTAGGAGCCTGTTGCTGGCCTCCTGCTCCACCCGTGAGTGGAGGTTC
>JAGDXR010000002.1 GCA_023261745.1 Thermoplasmata archaeon
GTAGCCCATATCCGACCACAAGCTTTTTATGATCAAATAATTCGGGACTGTACACAAAATTTAGGTTTAAAGAAAAATAATAAAATTTAATTATTAGAGATTGATTAAAATAAATATGAAGTGGTTCAGAGTTTTATTAGTTATCTCATTATTAGTCATATCAGGAATCCCTCTAAATTATGTACCTAATCCACATGTGAATTATCACAATCAAACAGGTGAAGAGGTTAAAAATTTTTACAGCTATCCCCCTGTCTGGGTAAACAACACATTTTACATAAATGAAAATACAAAGGATCCATTAACAGGTAAATATGGTTATTATGGTGTGGATACACCAGTAATAATAGGTCCTTCTGGCAAGATAGTGGTGAATAATGCACATCTATATTTTCTCTCAAGTATTTATAACACTATTTATTTTATTGTTGAAGGGCAGTTAGTCTTAAATAATGGCAGTGTAACAGTTGCCCCTAACATGTTAGGGCCAAGCCTTTATCTGAATATGACCGTTGAAAATGGGGGATCTGTTTATCTTTATAATTCCTCATTATCATTTTTTGGTAATTTAAACATAATTGGTGGAATATTCCAAGCAATAAATAGCAAAATAACAGGTGTTAATCAGAGCTCCATAAATCAGGCAGTTCAATTTGGTATGAATAAAACAGGCGCAGAACAGGCTAAATATGCTCCCTCAATTAATATTTCAAATTCAAATGATGTTAGTTTTATAAATAGTGTGATATCTCCAATGTTTAAATCAAATCCGTCCAATGAATCCTTACTGTCCATTGGATTATCCTCTTATTCAGGATCAGTTCCAAATGCTGGTTTGAATCTTATTTCAGAAAATTATACTCTTCTTAATCCTGTTCCATATTATTACCTAATCGAAAATATAACAGTCAATATTTATTATAGGACCAATTATTATGCATTTTCACCTGGAACAGCATATGGTCTTGTTAAATTAACAACTCCTGATGGTTCTTATACATTATATGGTATGCAGAAACCGTTCAATTCGTCTTCCCAAGTATTATCTTTCCAGATAAACCTGACAAAACTTCCAATAAACAACAGAACAGCATTTTCATCACCTCCAATGTTTATTGGATATTATCTTAATGGCGTTATAAGGGTTTTAGTAAATCAAATAAGGAGCAGTGAAATTTATGTTTCATCAGTTATTGTGGATTTCAATACACCTTTAAATGTTTCTAAGTATATGCCGTATCATATCATGGTTATTAAATCCTCAACTGTTTATATACTCAATTCATACATTGATTTAAATTATTATTTGAATGCATCCTATTATGATGCTCTTTATGCATATTTATATTCAACAGTTTACTGGTATAATACATCCATAAATTCAACATCGTCAGGAATAAATATCCCAATTTTTGAGGATTCAACAACAAACATCTACATTTACAGAAATGCAATAGTATACGCAAGAAACTGGGACGGGACGGATATAGTGGGGTCATCCGTTACAATTAATCCTTATGATATTGGAATACCCTCATCTTATGTTAATAATCTCAACAGTGTAATATGGAATATTTACAAACCTTCATTTGTTACAAATTCGACAGGGGTTGTCATACTTCCCCTCTTATCAGATATTTTAAATTACAATTATTTTCCTAATGGCCATTATATGGGCAACTACAATCTAACATTCGATAACCCAGTAAATGGTGGTACTTTAAAAATGGTTACAATATCCCTTAATCATTTCCCTATGCTTTCGGATCTAAGTAATAATTATCCATATGTCATAAATTTTAACATCCCAGATTTCAGAGTAATAACTGTTAATATACCTCAACCACTCATTGTGGGTAAAACTTATACATTGAATGCTGTGGTGGGATATTTTGGTGGGCCTTCAACGGAGAGTACGTCAGTTATCTTCGAATTGCAGGGTCCAAAAGGGATACAGAATTTTGGCACTTTCCCAATAACACTCCAGAGAAATGTTTCAGTTACCATAACAAATGCAATAAGTCTTTCTGGCTTAGGTTATGGTAATTATTCAATTATTGTTGAAATAAACCCATATCATACCATATTTGAAACCAACTATTATAATGACATATTCGATGAAAAAGTTACAATATATCCAAATGTTGATTTTGCGATAGAAAATGTGAATGTCAGTCAGAGCTATCTTTATTCACCAGTAAAAATATCATTCAGAACCATAAATCTTGGGACAGATAGCTTCTTTACTGCGAACCTTGAAGTTTATTACATTTTTAATAATAAGGAATACAGTATATTGAATGAGACAATTCCAAGCTCACCCGAGAATTTTTCAGTTAATTTTGTTCCAGATTCTCCAGGTATATACACTTTATACATAATAATAAATCAGATATGGGATTATAATCAAAGCAACAATATATATGAGAATACATTGACATTCAATGTTGATTATTATGTATCCAAGATAACATACAATATCATAAATAATATAATATCTCCAGGCACCGCATCCTTACAGGTTTCGATAAATGTTTTTGTTGGTTCACATAACGTTTTGCCTTCGGATATACCTCCAATGCTTGTTAATTATTATTTAAACAATATGTATATTGGTTCATCATACGTGAAAGGTTACAGTAATTATGCCATTGCATCTCTTATTTATACATTGAGGATAGGCAGTACATATAATTTGAGGGTATGGATAAATCCCAACAAAGCTTATAATGAATCCGATTATTCAAATGATAACGGTACAATGATGGTTCAAATACCCACATTGAACGGATATTCGAATATTCCGGGATCAGCCCAATATAACTCAACAATTAATGTTTATGGTTCAGTAAATATAACATCTGGTTCACTGAGCAATACATATGTAATATTAAAAATCGGAATGAAAAAATGGTATTATGATATAGGAAACATAACAGCATATTCTTCGATGAATTTCAGATTCAATATATCATTATTATCATTGCAGATCAGGACACCAACAGTTTTTGAAAGATATTCCATAATGATAACAGGGGATCAATTGAATGGAACTTCGATGATGATCGGTTCAGGAAACATATTTATATATTATCCTGCAATTATAAATGTCAGTTATTTTGGAGTTTACCAGCAGACAAATTATACCCTTGGCATGTTTGTACCGTTCAAAATAATGCTGAAAAATAATGGAGGAATATCCTCCATGCCTACATATGGAAACATAACTCTTGGAAATTATACTAGACAGTTCTATATTCCTTCAATAGCTGCACAGAAATCCTATATTCTTATTGTTGATTTCAATTTAACACAGACAGGCCCATTGTCATCATATCTTCAAATAGGATCATATAACATTACCGGACCTGTGATAAATGTTGGTTATCCATACATACAGCCATATGTTATACTGTCATCACATAATGTTCTTGGAGGCAATTATCTGCAAGTCCAGGCATATCTTCTCAATTTGAATGCATCTCAGGAATATGGATATTCAGTTTACACCTCCAATTATCCTGTTTATCTATATCTTGCAGGAAGGATTTATCAGGGTGTTACATCTTCAAATGGGTCAGCAATATTCCTTATTCAAGTACCTACAAATATTTCAGGAAATTACACAATCAAATTATCTTACAACAGTGGCGGTCAGGTAACATATCAGAATGTTGGTTATGTAATGATTTCCCAGCCGTTTCCTATATTGACTGTATCAGCAATAATCATTGTTATTTTAATATTCATAATATTCTACTTTGTTACAACTATTCAGGCAAAGAATGAATTCATGAGAAAGAGAACATGCCCGAATTGCGGTGCACCTGTTTATGAAAAGGCGGTTAAATGTCCTGTCTGCGATTATAATCTTGAGGAAGAGACTGATAACTGCTATGTCTGCGATACCTTGTATCCAAAACATTCGAAATACTGTCCTAACTGCGGTGAAATATTTACGGATGAGAGGGATATGGATTATATATTCCTATCAAATATAAAGGATGAATATGACAAAAAACTGGAGGAAATCCATCTCAATTATTTACAGTCAAGAAAGCCGGAATCTGAGTTCTTTACATGGTGGATGAATAATAAAAACTATGAATCTTACAGGTTTTATTTATTGAAAGAAGAATTCCAGCAGAAGAAAAAGGAGTGCTCGAGCTGCGGAGCAATCAATGATCTCGATGCAGAAATATGCAAGGTTTGCTCTAAGCCTTTGCCGTCGAGTTATACCATTCCTCCTCCTGTACTTGAAGGATTCAGAAAAGGTATCATGGATTGGGGTACCGGCATGGATATATATATGACTGTATCAAAGCCAGGAGTTGAATATACTGTTCAATCTCTGCCTCCACTGACAAGAATAGGAATTAAACTTTCAAAGATAGGAAAATTATTTAGAAAGAAATGAGGAGGAAACTATGAAATTTAATATTGGTGGAAAAGAAGGCGGTGTTGCTGAGATACTTGGTTTCCTCCTAGTTATCGTAGCCGTGTTCATAATATTCGATGCATTCATGAATACCGTGGTACCAACATCAATAAGCAGTGCAGAGGCACAGCATTATTCGGATGTCATATCACAGATATTCCAGATTAAATCAGGAATAGTAACATCCACATCCGTAAGTTTCTTTCCATATTCTTTATATGAAAGCGTTGACTTGGGCACACAGAGCATTCCGATACTTGTACCACCTTCCCCCGGTCAGATCGTAATTATACCATACAATGATCAGAATTTCATTAACGTATCATTCCAGACACCCCAGGGGCAGGCAGTCTCATTCAATGGATCTACTTATATAGGTGTTACACTTTTCAATAGGGTATATCCTCAGGAGGCGATATATTTTGACAATGGACTGATTGCAACAGGATATCCAAACATAAATCTGAAAAACCTGTCTATCCTATCAAACGGAATAGCTGATTATTATAATGGTACATTCAGCATTTATTTAATTTCTGATTCCGGAATACAGTATTCATATTCCGGTACCGGTTCGGTTGGTATTTCTGTAGATATCAATTCAATAGCCTATGATAATTATGCTGATTCAGGTACATTGAATTTGAGTTTACATGATCCATTATCATATCTCTGGGCAAAATTCCTTGAAAATCTTACTCATGGAAATACGCAGATAGAGAAGAATGGACAGTATTATGAAGCAATAATAAACAATGTATCAAATGTTAGGATCGTCTACATCAATTTGAACATTCGAATACTGGAGGCGCTATCATGATCCCTTCAAACACCCCAATAACAAAGTTTGAAACAAACAAAAAGATATTCCAGATACCTCAAATAACCTCATCCCCCACTAAAAAGAACGAAAATGACATAATATATCCAATTGAAAAGGGTATAGTATATATAGGTCTCCACTATAATCCTGACATTGAGAATTATCTGTACTATATTTACGAGCCTCCGATTTCACCATATATCCAGTCAATAATAAAATCATTCCCGGAATACATAACCATCCATTACAAGGGAGGTGAGATCAACAGCAAACTTATCATGCAGTACCTGGACAGATTCATTGAATTTAACAATTTCATTGTTAACAGGAAGTCATATTACACAATACTTTATTACATTGAGAGAAACATGTTTCACTATGGGGAGATCACACCAATATTAAATGATGATCTTGTCGAGGATATCTCTCTTACTGGTGTGAACAAGCCCATATACGTATATCACAGGTATACCGGTTCAATTCCCACATCACTTTTATTCAAGAGTGAAGACGAAGCAAACCATTTTATTTTCAGGTTGGCGGAGAAAGCCCACAGGACTGTTTCATACAGGGAACCTTTGCTTGACGCATTTTTACCTGAAGGTCACAGATTAAATTTATCGCTTGGGAATGAAGTTACAGCATTCGGGCCAACATTTACAATAAGAAGGTTCAAAATGTCCCCACTGACAATATTTGATCTTGTAAATTCCGGAATGTTAAGTTATGAACTCCTTTCATATCTGTGGTTGCAAATTGAAAACCATAGAAATATAATGATAATAGGAACTACAGCTGCTGGTAAAACTACAATGTTAAACAATTTATTATCTTTTGTTAAGGATGTAAACAAACTGGTAACCATTGAGGATACGCATGAACTGTACATTGATCACGATAACTGGGTTGCCACCATAACCAGGCCAGGTGTTGGGATCAAAGGATCATCGGGAACGGAAATGGGGGAAGTGGATATAATGACACTTCTAAAGGTTTCATTGAGGCAGAGACCGGAATACCTAGTCGTGGGAGAATCAAGGGGTGAGGAAACACAGATACTCTTCCAAGCAATGGCAACAGGTCATACGGGACTGGCCACATTCCATGCTACGGATATCCAGTCTTTTGTTTCAAGAATAGAAAATGCCCCGATAAGTCTACCCAGATCAATGTTGACATTGCTCTCTGATATAGTTATAATGCAGGCTTATGTTGAGAAGATGGTTGAGAGGAGAAGGGTTAAGGAGATTGCTGAAATTGCTGGATATGATCAGTCAAAAAATCAGCTTCAATTTGTATCTGCCTTCAGGTATGATCCATTAAGCAATTCATTTATAACAGATACATCAGCACCTGGCTACAAGGCCATTGCAGCAATGCATCATATCTCTACAATGGATGTATATAAGGAGGTAATGAGGAGAGCTGAATTTCTGAATACACTTGAAAAACTCTACAAGGGAAAGATTTCAAGCAAGGAGCTTCATAAGTTTATTCAGGTATACCAATTACTTAAAGATGTTGAGGATATTGAATTCCCAATATATCTGAAGAGATACGAAAGTTATATCAGGGAGGGGAAAATATGAAGTTCTTTGATAATTTCAAATCCCATTTCAGATTTTCACTATATTTTCCCTTTGTTCAGAAAAGGCTGACCGATATTCAGAAAGATCTGAATGTCGCTAGAATGCACATTCAGGTAGATGAATATATAACCTCATTATTTGCCAATTTCATGATAATAGCGATAATATCCATAATCGCAGGATTGTTTTTGACAATAGAATATTCAAGTCTTGTATTTTTAATAATACTTTCTGTACCATTTATTTACCTTTACATTGGATTCAAGTATCCATCTATAAAGGCAAATTCAAGGTTAAAAAAGATAGACAGGCATCTGGGGGAGGCCCTCAGATTTTTTGCAAATTTAAGCATGAGCAATATCACAATGCTGGAAATGCTTGAGGAAGTCTGTAAGGAAAAGAGCTTTTCCACATTGAGCAGCGAAGCATGTGAGCTTGTGACATCTGCAAAATTTGCATCTAAGGATATATTCAAGATCCTCGAAGAATATCTTATGATGACATCACAGAAATCAAAGTGGCTATTATTTATACAGGGACTGGTCACAGCAAGAAAATCTGGAAGTATTGAAAGGGATTACATTATGCGTGTTTATGAGGATTACAGAAATGACATGAACATCGAATACATGAAATTAACAGATACATTGAGCATGTATGCCGAGATATTCATAAGCATTGTTGTGTCATTTCCATTATTTCTGATACTGGTATTTGCCATCATGGGCATAGTTTCAAAGCCCGCAATAGCAGTTGCTTCAATGTATTATATTTTACTGGTAAGCGTTTTACTGATCCCTCTTGGTGGTTTGATGATAGCATGGCTATCAAAGATAGCACAGGAGGGATATTGATGGAATTTAAAATTAAAGAAAATGATAAGGATCTTATATTTATCATTTCATCCATGTTTGTAATGTTTTTATTTTTATTCATTTCCATTACATATTATCTGGAGGATCATTACAAAACATCAATATTTATGATAGAACTTGCATTCATGTCATTCTTTCCTTATGGTCTATGGAATTACTTAAAATTAAGACATGAATGGATATACAATCAAAATCTCATATTGTTTCTGAACGACCTTTCAAATTACGTAAATACAGGAATGCCACTCAGAGAGGCCATATTACAGACTGCCAGAAATAAGTACGGTGCATTTTCATCCGTGATAAGGGATCTTGAAGCTCGTCTTCATATGGGATTCAGTGTTGCAGATTCAATTGAGGCGTCATTCAGCAAAATAAATTATAAAAATAACAAGATCGTTAAAACTTTGCTGGTAATAGCAGATAAGGTAGGTGGAGATATTGGTGCATCAGTATCCCAGCTAGCTCTGGCCTTTACATCATATATAAATGCAAAAAAATCGCAGATGGCTGCTGTATCCTCATATATGATTATAGCTTCCATAGGTTATGGTGTATATCTATTCACGATAGCACTGGTTTTTGATACTCTGTTTCCTCAATTTGTAAAACTCTCCGGTGGGATAACCGCTTTTGGAAGTGGTTTTTCACTCTCACTGGTTTACATACAGCAGTTTGAATATTATGTATTTTTATCAGTAGTAATTCTTGGATTTGTTACAGGATTTGTTTCATCTACACTTAAAGAAAATTCATTTAAATCAGGATTCTTTTATTCTGGAATTTACATATTGATTGCAATTATAGCCCAGGCACTTGTATGGGGGTTGTGAAAAATGGTAAATTTTTTTGTTGGCAAAAAAAGATCGGTTGGAATAACCTCCATAGTTCCTAGGGATCTGCTTATAATGCCCCATATGCCACCGGGGTATGTTGAACTTGAATATTATAATGTTGAACCCGGTTATTCAGCTGTAAAAATTTACAGGGATGAAGGTGGATTTGGGGACATTGTATACTGGGTTATTGAACCAATACTGACTTTGAAGGAGCAGAAGGAACTTGAATTCTATATCAAAAAACTAATGACCAGACTACCTGAAAAAATCACATTTCAGGAGGATGTTAATTTAGAGCTTAAAAGAAAAAGGCTCAGAGAATATATTCTGGAGGATATGATTAGCAGGGGATACTCAAAAAGAAGCGGGGAAAAGATATTTTATGAACTTTACAAAAAATATCTTGCATTTGGTCCTCTGACCGTTCCGATTAAGGACAAAAACAATATTGAAGACATTACCGTGACAAGAAACAAGGTTTATATTTATCATAAAAAGTACGGATCCATTAGAACAAACATAAATTTCATCAATGATGATAATTCTGAAAAGCTTTTAAGAAAAATAACGGAGATAAGTGGTAAACACATTTCATATGTTGAGCCCATTGTAGATTCATCCCTGCCCGATGGTTCCAGGATCCAGGCAACAATAAGCAGTGATGTTGTTATAACGGGTCCGGCACTTTCAGTGAGAAAATTCACAGAAAAACCGTTTACACCTGTGGATCTCATAAGATCAAATACATCTTCATCGGAAATATATGCATATTTATGGCTTGCCGTACAGTATTTCGCAAATTTCATGATCATTGGAGGTACAGCGACGGGTAAAACAACCATGCTTAACAGCATCCTGATGTTTGCCAAACCATTTGCAAAAATTGTGAGCATAGAGGATACAAGAGAACTTAATCTCTATCATGAAAACTGGATACCGGCAGTAACAAGGGGAGCTGTTGGTATAATCAATCCATATGGAATATATGAAAAGGTTGGAGAAATCACCATGATGGATCTGGTAAAAAATGTTTTAAGACAGAGACCTGAATATCTCGTTGTTGGAGAGGTGAGAGGTCAGGAAGCAGCATACATGTTTCAGGCCCTTGCAACTGGTAAGACTGGATATACAACATTCCATGCCGAAGATGTTGAATCTGCGGTTAAAAGGTTAACAGAACCTCCACTGAACATCCCAAAAAATCAGATTGCAAACATAGATATTTTCATAGTATTGAAACATACAATAAAGGACAACATGCCGGTAAGGCGTGTATATGAAGTGGATGAATACTACTTTGACAAGAACTATGAAAGGATGAATCTGAATCCATATTTTCAGTGGGATTCTCTGTCAGATACATTCAAGATTGGTATTGAGAGTTATATTTTAAGAAAGATTTCTGAGGTCCATGGCATTGATCTGGATTATCTGAAATTTGAATTTAAAAAGAGAGTAGAGTTTCTGGATGAAATGGTCAGGTCTGGTGAGGCATTTGATGTTATATCATTTACAACAAAAATCTTTAAATATTATTCTGGTGAATCTGAAAGGCAGAAAGAGTATGAGAGGTCGAAAGAATTATGAAATTCGTGGATTTAATAGGAATGGATGTTGTAATAAAATTCAGAGATGATAATTCATATATTGCAAACGTCATAGATTTTGATAACGAAGAAAAGTCCCTGCACGTGATGGTATATGAAAATTATGCAACTAAAAAATTCAGGGATTATAAAATAATAAAATTAAGGGATATTGTGGAAATAGAGCCCATGTAATTAGAATCAAATTGTTCTTATATTTGGTGATTCAAGATCGAATTCGATGCCATCTATATTGTAAGAGAGCCATTTGTATTTTTCAGCAGGTATGCCCTGGACCCTGAATGTATGAATTATCTTATCACCAATTTCCTGATCATGAAATTCTATTAATGAAGAGAAATATGTTGATAATAATTGAATATCCCTGTCAAACTGTTTTGAATATGTTACAAAAACAAAAAGCAATTTTTTCATATTTTTTATGGAATATTTGATAGAATTCAGATATGAAGTGAATTTGGATATTTCACCGTTGAATAGGAATTTATCTATGTTGTAAATGATCATTCTTTCCTTCTCATCACTGTTTCTGGATGCAAATGATGATGCTTCGGTGATTATGTCAGCAATATTTTCAATCTCCGTAATCTTTAATTTAGACAATTCCTCATCAGTAAAATCAATCTTAAAGGTATTAAAAAGTATAAGAAAGTCATTTTTATTTATTCCATTCAAAATTACATGTACCCTTTCATTGGATTTAAGGCCTCCATATATAAGCAATAAACTGAAAAGATCCCCTCCTGCGAATGGAGTATATGAAACCATTATAGAATTTCCGTATGGTATTCCTCCCTTCAGAACCATGTCGATTTTAATTGATCCGGTGGATGCCAGATTTTTGTTTCTTGTGGCATTAAAGTCCTTATAATTCTTCATCTGTCTCATTATTTCAGATTTAACACCGGACTGGTTGCTCTGTGGCCCTCCCTGGAATAAATTGGGGAAAAGTTCTTCCTTCTTTGTTATATTTTCCGTTGATGGTAATTTTGCCCCTTCTATCTTTTCCTTTTCTTTTTCAACAGGTTTTTCTACGGATTTTGTTGATAGTTTTATATATGACTCTATGGCCTTGAATGGATCAACATTTGTTCTTTTACGATATTCCTCTATGGCTTTAAGAATATTTAACTGTTCATTTGTTAATTCAATGTTAGGTTTATTTTTGATACTTTCAATTTCATTTTTAAGATTTTCAATTTCCTTTTCTTTTTCTTCAAGCTTTACTTTAAATTCTTCTAATTTTGCCTTTAAAGAATCGGGTATAATTTCACCGCTGGAGAATTTTTTCAGCTGTTCAGTTAGTCTGTTGTTTGCCTGGTTTAAATTATCAAATTTTGTTTGCAATTCATTTAGGGTATCCTGAAAAATTTTGATTTTTTTCATTGATTCATCAAGCTGTAACCTCAAAGCTTCGTTTTCCTGTTTCAGAGAATTTAGCAGTGCCTCCTTTTCATAAATGAATTTATCCAGAATTGAACTCTTTATTTCATCAATACTTTTATTGGGATTGTTTCTGGCATATTCAAGAACGGTCTTTAAATTTTCTATATATGTATCAAGGTTTACGGGGACAAGGAAATTATTATTATCATCCATATAAACAACGTTAAGTATTATTCCATCAATTTCTATCTCTCTCAAATAGATTGAATTGAATACCCTCATCTTTCCATTATGCTGGACAAAAACAAAACCATTATCTATACCGAGACATTCCCCCTCTATTATCTGCGAATCGTTTGTTTTTATAACACATTTGTTTGCCATTTTCTCCTTAAACGGTTATAATAATACTCTTAATTAAATTTTATTTTACATACCTTTTATTATGTTATAAAATTAAATATATGCATGAAAAATTCTATATTTCTTTTCCTTTAAAATTAAATCTTTGACGATCTCATAATAGGTACCATCCCCGTAATATTTTTTCAATATGTAAGAATATAATAATAACAGCCTTACATGAATCATATCTATATTCTTAATTTTGAATTTTTCTATGGAATTCATTATTTCCTCTGTAGAAAACTGCTCAAGTTTTATCATTTCAAAGAATGAAGTCAAAATGCTGTGAATTTCATTTAAAAATACGGAATTGGTATTTCTGACTCCATTATCCAAAATCTCAAATAGATTATACAGATCTTCATTAATTTTAATATCATTTTTTAAATAATATATCCACATATTCTGTAGATAATATGAAATGAAGATAAAATCCTCTATTGAAAAAATTTTATTTTTAAAATTCATGTATTCAGAAAAATTTTTTACCGCCCCTTGGAAATTACCTCTATAAAAATTGTATTTTACTATATTATAATAATAGAATGAATTGAACTGTTCCAATTCTGAATTTTTAAGTTCTTCAAATTCATTTATATCCATTTCAATATCATCCACAAGATATTTTATCAATCCAAAATAAAATTTTAATTCATCGTAAAATAGTATGTCTGTTTTATTATTCGTATAATTCACTGCCCTTTCGATAAAAATCAGGACATCCTCAAAATTCCCCATCTCGAGTGACAATTCTCCAATATTTATGGAGGACAGTAAAATTGAGGTGTAATTATTGGTTGAAAATGAAATTATGTAAGAATTCATAAACATATCCATGGCTTCCTTTATTTCAAAATTGTACCATTTCATGATGGCCATGTTTGAATTCAATGCTATCATCAGTGTGGGATACCAGTATTTTCTTGCAATTGATAGTGCCTCATTGTAGTATTCCATTCCCTTAGAAACATCTATTTCAGAGTAAATGTTCCCTAAATTGTTGTATGTTGATGCCAGATCATAATAATTCCCTATTTCCTTGCATATTTCTGCGCTCTTGAAATAATACTCTGAGGCCTTTTTCAAATCTTTTTTTTCATAAAATATATTGCCATAAAAACGGTAAACCTTTTGAAGCAGGTCAAAATCCTTTTCCTTCAGGGCATTTTCTTCGGAAATTTTCAGATATTTCACTGAATCATCCATTTTTCCATATATTTTTAATAATATACTGTAATAGAAATATGCATGTGACAAAATTCGGATATCATTGCATGTGGAAATTAATCTATTAAGGATTTCATATGAATTTTTAAACTCTTCATGTCTGTATAAATTAACTGAATGATAGAGGTTTATTTCACAATCTTCTTTGAAATTCTCATGCAACTTTTCAGAAATTTCAATAGCATGATCATAATCCTCATAGAACTGGTAAATCTTTATTAATATTAAACCAAGTTCTCTATCATCCTGATGAATCTTCCAGCATTCCTTAAGGGCCCTTAAAGCATTTCTGAAATTTCCATCATAATATTCCCTCATTCCATATTCTCTCAGATAATGGTGAGCGTTATCGTGAATCTTTAATGATATATACAATAATCCGGCCGTGATGAAATCCTTTTTTTCCTCAAGATATTTTATTGCTCTCATCTTTATAAAAGTCTTTTTGATTCCCGAAGTTAAATCTTCAATATCCTCTACCTTAATGTTTGGAGACAAATATATCGAATCATTATCCAATCTTTTTAATATTTGATAATTTTCTAGCTTAGAGATTTCCTCCATACTGATATTAATGTATTTATTTATGATTTCAATTTTGATTGAATCATTTGTATAGAATAAAAATAGAATCAGATTTATATCGTCTTCACCTAAAACTGAAAAATTAAAATTTTTATTTGTTAATATTATATTTTTAATAATTTCTATGTTTTCCTCGCTTATGGATTTTGAAAAGTTTTTATCCACCATAAAATTATATTCTCTCAAAATATTAAAAATTCTGAAAATTTCATTCAGGTATCCATCTGAATATCTGTATATAATTTCAACAATTTTAGGAGGTATCAGATACCCATTTTCATTTAAGAATCTTTTAAGATGGTCCATGTCAAGTGGTTCAAGTACGTAATAATCTGTATCACTGGAAATGGATTTTATGTACAGCAATTCCTCATCATCAAGTTTTGAATCCACTATAATAATTTTTATTTTATTTGAATTTGATATGATTTTCTTAAAATTCATTATTAATATGTTTTTTATTGTGGAACTATATAAATTAAAATCATCAAATATTAAAAATTTCATTTTATTTTCCTTTATTAAGTTCTCTATAAAGTCATTTAAAACCATCATTTTAAATGACTCATTGTTGCTGAAACTATTAGGAGAAAAGAATTTCATATAATTCATCTTACTATAAATTTCCTTTTTTATGCCAAAGGATTCAAGAAGAAGATCCAGCTGTTCTTCCCCTTTCTTGGTTGAAAAATAGGTATATTCAAAATTGTAATTTTTAATTAGATTCAAAATTGTTGTAGTCTTTCCTACACCTTCTTTTCCCAGTAATACAAACAACCTTGAATCTTCACTATTGGAAAACTTATCAAAATAATTTGAAATATCATATAAATTACATGTTATCTTCATAACTGTTCAAGTAATCAAACACTTTTATAATACCTTTTTTGGTAAATTTTTTCAATTCTTCTCTAACCTCCTTCAATAAAATATTTTTGTTTTTTAATTTTACGGAATAGAGACCGAATAAAGCTCTGTATATAAATGCCTGATACAGCATCCCCTCATCCTCAAATTTTTTTATATTCTCATAGAATTTTTTTAATAACTCATTATAATCCATTTTTTCAATATTTATAAGAAGGTCTATCAAATCAACATTGATTTTTAGATAGGGGATATCCTCAATATTTTTGAAGGATTTTATTCTATTAACAATATTTGTGAAGTTCATGTCTATAAATTTATTTTCTATAAAAGAACAATAGAGATAAAATGGTACAAAATCAATAATCTGAATCATCTTGTCTATCTTTATATTTTCGGTCAAAAGATAAAAATTTTTTTCAAAGTTTTCAACGGTATTCTTAGTATCTCCGCTGTAAAAGTATAACCACTGTTTAAGAATTTCCGATTCCATAACATAATAATTGATATTTGTATTTTTCAATAATAATAAATCATTTTCCCAGTTAGGATTATCCCCATTTATAAGCATTAAAATATTGGACAAAACCTTAAGTTCAATGACATCAATTTTCTTGCCCAGATTCTCGGCATGATTTACGCCATTAATTAATAAATTCCAGGCTTCATTGAAGAGACCTGATTTGATCAGTGGATAAAATATATTTTTAATTGCCATCACACTGTACTGATAATCCTTCATTAAAACCGATAACATGTATGCCCTCTTTAAAATAAAAATCATTTCCTTTACCTGAAAATTGTACAGGTAAATCATAGAGTTGTTTATATAAAGAGGTATCAGGTGATGTGAATACCAGAATTTCTCTGATAATTTCTGTGCTTCAAGATAGTAATTTATTCCTTCCTTGATATTTATATCAGAGTAGACATGTCCAAGATTAATCAATGTAGAAATCAGATCATTTACATCATTGATGGATTCCTCTATTTCTTTTGATAAATGTAAATATTTTATAGCCTCTTCATAATTCAGATCTATGTAAAATAAAATTCCCATAATGTTGTAAGATCTTGCGAGAATCTGGTAATCCTTTAATTCCTTTGCTTTTTCTATGGACATTTCTATAAAGTATTTTGCTCCTATGAATGAATTTTTGTTAAAAAGATTTACTCCAATACCATAAAGCGTTTTCAGTAAAATTTCAGGATCTTTTGTTGAAGTTAAAATTCTGTTGTATATATTCAATGATTCATTATAATTACCATTTTTATGCATTGATTCTGCAAGCAATAATTTTAATTCTATATCAGGAATATCAGGGAAACGGACTAAATAATTTTTCAGAATATTTATGGATTTTTCCCATTCTCCATTATCCATTAATAGATTGGCATATATCTTTAGGATCTCTGCATCATCCCGATTTAAATTGACCACAATCTCCAGCGCTTCCCTTGATTTTTTAAAATTATTATTTAAATATTCTTCAATTCCAACTTTTTTCAACAGTTCATACGCTTTGTCCAAATTACCTGATCTGTAATAATTCATCCCTGCATCAAAATACTTTCCTTCCGATTCTTTAATTTTTGCTATTTTTAAATAGGCATCGGAAAATTTAAAATCTGAAAAAATTCTGGTTATATATTCAGAAAATTTTCTATACTTAATTATGACTCCATTTCCCTCCTCTGTTATCAATCCCTTTCTCAATAAATTGTCCAGGGAATCAATAAAGATATTTTCAGGTAAATTGGTTATCTCCATTAATCTGAATTCATCTATTTTTTCATCCAGAAAAGTTAAATAAATTATTATGACTATTTCACCAGGAGATAAATTTTCCAGTATAATTTTTTCTTCCATATTTTCAGATAAATAATTAGATATCAGATCAAGATAATGTTTGGTGAGACCCCCAACGTAGTATTTATCCAAAATCAATTTCCCCTGTTCCATTTTATTGATAATTTCAAAAATCTTTTTTATGTCCCCATTGGTTTCGCCGTAGATATAATTTAAAATAAAATCTGGAATATTATAGCCTTCACTGTTCAGTATATTTTTCACTTCCTCTTCATTGAATTTTTCAAATTTCATATGCTTGAAACCAAGCGTTTTCAGGATTGAAAGGACTTCTTCAATGTTTTTATTTATGTTATTTGAATTGTATGTTAATATGATGTTTCCCCTGTTTTTTGACTTTATATTGTCTGTAATGATCTGAATGATCTGTGATAGCAGATTTATTTCTGCATAGTCAATGTTTTCAATTATCAAATAATTGTTTTTATCCTTCAAAAGATCATCCAGCTTGGATTTTAACAATACATAAATGATATTCTCTTCGGTATCCATTTTTCTGTCAATTGGGGAATATGACATGGAATACTTCGCCATTTTCAAATATTGTCCTGAAAGATTCAGATCATACAATATTTTTTTAATATTGTCCTGATTTTCCTCTAATTTTATATAAATAAGATTTCCTCCTCTTTTTTCCATTAATTTATTAATATAATACTTTTTATTGTAATCATTGTAACTCTCCACTATCAAATTTATATACATATCATTTTCCGAATTCTTCAAGTTTGGAAAATCATCGGTTATATCCATTTTATTATTTATTTGTTTTTTTGGTAAATAAATGTTTTTGTCAAAATATCATATTGTGATATCCCAAAATAATTTCCTATATATAGGGGGATATCATTTACATCATTGTAATTCCATATATTTAATGGTCAAACTCACACAAAAGAA
>JAGDXR010000034.1 GCA_023261745.1 Thermoplasmata archaeon
CTCCCTGAAGGTCGGAGTTTTACTGCTTCCCCCAAACCCCTAACTTTTCTATAACCAATCAATCCAATATCAAATTGGGTCTGTAGATATTGCCACTTTTTCCTAAATAGGATATATACATACAGGTAGATGGGGATCCATGAATCATCAAGCTTCGATACTTTAGCTGACGAATCGCTCACATTACTACAAGTTTTAAATATGAGGTCATAATATTTTTCCCGAAAATGAAGTGTATCATCTGCAATGAAAGGGAATCGAAAATAGAAGGCATGTGTGAGGTATGTTTCCTGGAAAGAAAGAATTATGTTGAGGTGCCAGGAAAAATTGAGATAACGATATGTCCCACATGCGGAGCAGTAAAAATTAAAAATTCATGGTATTACAAAATTCCCATTGATGAAGCGATAAGAAAATCCATAGAAAATGAAACAAAACTGATAGATGACCGGCCTGAATTCTCTGTTGATTATGAAATAAATGAAAAAAAAGAAACCATAAATCTGAATTTTCATTTGAAATATTTAGGATACGTAAAGGATGAAAAATATGAATTACCTTTCATAAAAAAATTTCAGACATGTCCAAGATGCTCCAGGCAGTCAGGTGATTATTTTGAAACAATTGTCCAGATAAGGTCATACAAAAAGGAGAATGAGAATGAAATACACAGATTCATATATGATGTTATTGAAAAAGAGATTTCCAGAAATCCTGATCTATTCATTCTTAAGGAAGAAAGAAATGGAGACGGGTTTGATATATACCTTTCATCAAATTCCAGCACAAAAATAATTGTCAAAAAGGTTGCAGAAGAATACGGTGCAAGCATAAAGGAATCCCCCCAGCTTGCGGGTGTAAAGAATGGAAAAAAGTTTTACAGGGTTACATATTCGGTTAGGTTTCCTGATTATGGGGAAGGTGATTACATAAAAAATGGCGAAAACAGGTTCAGAATTCTCTCAATAAGAAAAGGGCAGTTAAAAGTTCAGAACATATTAACCGGTGAAATAGGGAGCATAACACAGAAGGATTTTCGTGACAAGGGGTTTACTGTATTTTCCAGAAAAGGCGATGAGGTCGACGGAATATTCCTCTATGAAAATAATGGTGAGATAGTCATTATGGATTCAAAAACCTTGAAAACATTAATAGCAAGAAAACCTAATTTTAATTTAGGCAAAGAAATAAAAATCATTTATGACGGTGAAAATATATTTGTGGTAGAATGAAAGGCAAAGGTATAAGAATTCCAAAGAACAGCGCTCAGAATATAATAAATGAGATAAAGAGAAAAAATTATTACAATAATGATCTGAAAATCATCGATGATGGTAATTTTATAATAATTCCGGTGAAGGATTATTTTTCACTGACAGATTATAAAATTTCGGAATATGAATTTGATGAAATGGTGAGAAAAAGGAATTACAGGGATTTTCTGAACCTTGATGAGGGAATAAGGAAAATGCTTCCAAAATCTTATGACAGGATAGGAAATATCGTTATAATAAAACTTGAAAAAAATCTGACTGAATATGAGAAAGAAATTTCAGAGGCAATATTAAAAATGCATAAAAATGTAAGAACTGTTGCAGTTGACACTGGTGTAAAGGGGGAATTCAGGATAAGAAACTTAAAAATCATACATGGGAACGTGGAAGATACAATATATGTTGAAAATGGTATTAGGATGTTTGCAAATCCTTTCAAGGTATATTTTTCCCCTAGACTCTCAAATGAAAGAAAATACATCTCTGATATAATAGAAGACAATGAGGTGGTGTTTGACCTGTTCTGTGGATCAGGACCATTTTCCATGAACATATCCAGGAAAAGGAAAGCGATAATATACAGCATTGACAAGAATCCATATGGTATATTTCTTCTGAGGAAATCCATGAAAATTAACAATATAGAAAATATCATCCCCATTGCTGGTGACATAAGAATAGTTCTGAACAATTTACCAGTTGCAGATAGAATAATCATGGATTTGCCGTTCAATTCAAAGGACTTTTTAAAATATGTAAGAAACAACGTCCGATCGGGTACAAAAATTCATATGTATATAATGTCTGAAAGGCAGAATTTAATGAAAATGGATGAGGAATGGGTCTCACTTAAAAATATTACCGAGGTGCATCAATATTCTCCCAGAATATCCATGTTCAGGATTGATATGGAGGTGAAATAATTTTAGACAAAATAATCTCGCTGCTGAACTGGAAAAAGGTCCCTAATAGCGTGAAGCCACTGATCTATTCATCGATCATGATGTCATTTTCCATGGGTTATATTTTTGTTGATTTTCCTATATATCTTTCGGAGGTCGGTTATTCATCCTATCTCATAGGCATTATTTTATCAATACCAACATTTGTGGGAGCACTTTTAATGATTCCATTTGGGTCATTTTCAGACAGATATGGGAGAAAAAAATTCATTCTGATTGCAAGAGCATCTTCCGTTATTTCGATGATGATTTACATTCTGACATTTTCATTATATTATATTCTGATAGCCAGTATTTTACAGGGGTTTGCGTTTGCAAACGCCTCCTCAAGTTTTCAGGCCCTGATGACTGAAAAAACAGATAAAAAGAACAGAAATTTTGTTTTTTCTTTCAACAGTTTTTCATCCGGTTTATCCCAGGCCGGTGGAATGATTTTCGGATCTGTACCGTATTACTTAACTGAATATTTGAATCTCGGTATTTTTGATTCATACAGAATATTGTTTGGAGTGTCCCTCCTTTTAAATTTATTATCCACACTCATAATAATAAACATTGAGGAGAATTATGTACCATCCAAAAAAACTGAAAAAATAAACATGAAGGAATTCAGCGTTATATGGAAATTTTCCATTCTTGGATTGATCGGTCTTGGAGCTGGTGTAATAGTCAGACTATTTCCATACTGGTTTTATGTCAAATATGGAATCAACGTCAACGTGCTTGGACCTATTTATGCAATTTCAATGATAGTTACTTCCATTGCATCCCTCTATTCTGCAAACATCGCATCAAAAATAGGAGAGGTAAAAACGATATTTTTAACCCAGATCATATCAATTTTAGTTTTGATATCCATTCCACTGATGCCTCTGTATTCACTTGCAGCCATTCTTTTCATTTTAAGGAATGCTCTGATGAACATGGGAGGGCCAATACAGAGCTCCCTGATAATGTCACTTATACCTGAAAAAAACAGGGCTCTTGGATCTTCGGTTATCCAGTTCTTTGATGCAATACCCAGGTCTATAGGTCCTGCACTTGGTGGATATCTTATGCAGATGAACATGATAGACATGCCATTTTATGTAACGGGAATGCTATATACGGCTTCAACAGTAGGTTTTTATATTATGTTTAAAAATATAAAAATTATAAAATAATCTATTTTATCAATTTTTTCATGAATAGTTCCATGTCTTCCTTTTCATAATCATCATATCCTATGTATTCATAGAATTTCTGCCTTGTCATCAGTTTTTCAATGAAATTCCTCTGTGTTTCTTCCTTTGCAAGTAGATTATATATTTTTTCAATGGTCAGCAAATGAGCCCTGAAAGCTGTGAGGGGAAATATTATTATGCTATATCCCATCTCACCAAGTTCTTTTGCCGTAATCAGTGGGCTTTTTCCAAACTCTGTCATGTTTGCAAGTAGAGGCTTAACATTTTTTGCATATTCTCTGAATTCATTCTCATTTTCCAGTGCTTCAGGAAAAATCATGTCCGCACCGGATTCAATGTACATTTTCCCCCTTTCAACCGCGCGATCAAAGCCTTCAACGGCCCTTGAATCCGTTCTCGCAATTATAAGAAAATCATCATTCTTTCTTGCATCAACGGCGGCCATAATCTTCTTCTGCATGTCCTCTGCGGATATAACCTTTTTTCCGGGAAGATGTCCGCATTTTTTTGGCAGTTCCTGGTCCTCTATGTGTATTCCAGATGCCCCAGCAGACTCAAGCATTCTGACCGTTCTTATAACATTCAATGTTTCACCGAACCCCGTATCAACATCAACAATCACGGGAAGTTTTGAAATGGAAACAATTTTTCTTACTTCATCGACAACTTCGGTAAGTGTTGTCAGGGAAAGGTCAGGGAGACCCATCATCCCTGCTATCCCGGAACCGGAAATGTATCCGGCCTTGAATCCAGCCCTCTCGGCGATTATTGCGGAGATACCACTGAATATGCCGGGCGCCATAACATATCCTTTTTTTATTTCCTCCCTGAGGTATGATGGCCCTAGATTTATATTATCCCTAAGCCTTGACATCATTCACCACATCCAGGAACTCCTTTATTGATATCTTTTCAATATCCTTTCCTGCTAAAATTATTCCATTTACTCTTTCCTCATCTTTCATCAACTTCAATCCCTTATTTTTCAGGTCTTCCCATTCATATGGTGCCTTGAAATGTCCCTTTGGAACAATCACTTCCTCCATATACTCATTTTTGTCTGTATAAACCTTGATTCTCACTGGAAGATATTCCGGATACATTTTATCGAATTCCTTATCCACATTTATCGTCATCTTATCTATCAGTGATATAATTTTTTTATCATTCAGGAAATTATCGGAATATGAAGCGGGCGTTGGTTCCCCATAGACAAGCGTATATGCAATAATATACGGCATGCTGTGGTCTGCCGTTTCCCTTGTTTTTGGTCTATATTTCTCCGGGTCCTTAGCTATTATTTTCCATGCCACGGTGAATGTATCAATGTCAATCCTTTTTATTTCTGATGTGGGATCCTTCAATCTGTTTTTTATTTTCATTGCTGCATCAACCGCACTCATTGCATGATATTCCACTGGATGATTTTTTATCATTGTTTTCAGGACCCTGTTATTTGAAAAGTCAAGATCGAATTCACCTGAAACCTGTTTAAAAAAGCCCATTTCACCTTCAAAGATCGGTCCTGGACCGGTAAATCCATGGCTCGAAAGCATGTATGCAAACACGCTGTTTCTGGAAGCATTGGCAGCTGTGCATCCTTTCCACATACTGAGTTCTCCTGCCCTGGTTTGTCTCAAGCTGATGTTGTTGTTTATTCCTAGATTTAAAGTATGTATGAATTTATTTTTGTCCAGCCCTGTGAGTGATGCAAGTCCGGCAGCGGAAGAAATTGAAATGTATGTTACGTGGTCCCATCCTCTGTCCCTTATTGAAACGGCATCAGAAAGAGCTCCAACTACCTGATATGCCACAAATATACTTTTTATCAGGTCTTCACCTTTAAGATCCAGACCTTCACCTACAGCAATCAGTGGCGGGATATTATCCGAGGGATGCAATGCTTCCTTTGAAAGATATGTATCATTATAATCCAAATATCTTGTCATGCATCCATTGATAAATGTTGATATGTCTGCAGAGGCTTTTTTATTATAAAAATACAATCTTGATTTAATCTTTCCCGAACTGGGAAGCAATGATTTTATGGCCAATTGCACGGGCTCTGCTTTTCTGGCTCCGTAAGAAACAAAAATAGAATCCACGATCCTCTTCTTTATTTCTGTAACTGTTTTTTCATCAAGACTTTTTTCCATTGATTCAGAACTGTATTCATAAATCTTTTCTGCAAGAGTCATCAGATCACCATCCATGAAAATAATAAATATATATAAAAAACATTTGAATTTTTAAAGAGAATCTTCAATAAGTGAATTTAATTTCAGGTTTAATGCATGGAAATTTTAACATTATAATTTTTTATTTTATATATTCTATTAAAATTTTTTAACATTTTTCACATATATATACCAAAAATTAATTATCTTTCATTGATACTGAATTATAAGAAATAATGGTAACACTTATATTGAATGTGGACAGGGACGATGATTTTGGTCGTAAGGCCGGTATACGTGGTCCTATAATAGGTAAAGATAAAAATCTTGAAGCGGCAATAAGACTTGTCCTTGCTGATCCGGAGGATTCTGATGCAAATGCCCTTTTTTCTGCAATATCACTTTATGACAAACTAAAAAATGAAAATAAAGATGTAGAAATCGCAACAATAACAGGTGATGAGGAAGTTGGTTTGAAGAGCGATGAGAAAATCAATGAACAGTTAAGAGACGTTCAAAATAAAATTAAGATAGATGACGTAATTTTAATATCTGATGGAGAGGAGGATGAATACATTATTCCAATAATAAATTCATATGCGCCCGTTAAACACGTTCACAGGGTGATAGTAAAACAGAGCAGGAATCTTGAATCCACCTACTACATAATAATAAGAGCCCTGAAGGAAAAGGATCTGCTCAGAAAAATACTGGTTCCTATAGGGCTTGTATTTCTGGCCTACAGCATAGCCGTTTATTTCATAATGGGGATTAGAACATATTTCCCGATATTTATTATCATTGACCCAAACACATTCGCCATATCATTTGTATTTCTAACTCTTGGATTATACCTCATTCTTAAGGGTTACAGTGCAGGAACAAGATTGAAAAATTTTTACAGCCGTATGCGTGTTGCCTTCGGGGAAGCAAAAATATCGATATCATTCGATCTTATTTCAATAATAATGTCAATTTTTGGACTATTTTATGAAATTGAAGTAACATATAATATTACAAATCTGTTTGAGAGAGCCCTTTATGTAATTCAAAACATGATACTTTTCGTCATGATATCGGGAATAATCAAGGAAATCGGCGGGCATGTGGAAAACTATATTCACAACAATAAATTAAATCCATATTTTTGGACTGGAATACTGATGCTGAGCGGTGTTTCATTCATCATATATGGATTTATGGACTATCTTATGATCATGTTTAATATAATTAATAAAAAATACGACGATTTTTCAATATTTATAATTTTCTTGGGATTCCTCATAGCCATCTTGACATCAATATCAAGACGTTTACTTTACAGGGAGAGCGCTGGTGATGAATTACAATGAATGGTACCAGTATTACAAATATATAAAAAAAATTTTAAATATTGATGAAAACGGTGATAGAAAATCTACATTAATAATATCCACGATAGTTAATGATGATTTTACAGATCCTGAAACAATGAGAGATGAAATTCAGGGAAATGAAGTTGCTGTAATAGGTGATTCACCTTATTCATTTGATTTTTCCCAGTTGAAGGATAAATTCATAATAGTTGCAGATGACTCCGCAAGGAGATTCATATTTTCCGATATTTTTCCAAGGATTATTTTTACTGATCTCGATACGGATGAATGGGTTCTGGAATACTTCAATTCAAAAAACACCATCTTTTCTGTTCATGCACACAGTGATAATATACAAAAACTGTTTATTGTTAAAAAATTAAAAAGGAGATTTGCAACCACCCAGGTAAAACCCCTGTATAATGTTTTTAATTTTGGAGGGTTTACTGATGGTGACAGGGCAGTGTTTTTTTCACATCACATGGGTGCAAAAAAGATTTTTCTTTATGGATTTAATTTCTACTATCCCAACCAGGAAAAAAATAAAAATTATAACAGAAAGATTGCAAAACTTCAGATATCAAAATTTCTAATAGAACTGTTGATAAAAAAGTATGACGCAAATATAATCTTCTAAACAAATCTTTTCATGAATTGATGATCCTTTTGACCTCTATCAACATGGTTTATTTTAATAAATAATTTTAAAGACAAGTATTTATACAATATTTTAATGATAAAAACACATGGAATACCAAACTCTATATCCAGATTATAATGGAAATAGCATATACAACCTTTCACAGGCAGTGTTTGAACATTATGGAATAAAATCAAGAAGTCCCATGAATAATATAAATTTGAAAAAGAAAAACCTTATAATCATACTTGATGCATTTGGATACAATATTTTTAGCAGGTTTCAGGGAGACATAGAACATAGAAAAATAACATCAATTTTCCCAACAACAACATGTACTGTCATGACAACAATAACAACATCCCTTTTGCCCGGGGAGCATGAAATAATAGGATATTTGGGATATGATGAAAGAAAAGGAAAAATTACAAATCTGCTTGAATTTTTCAACCGATCTGAAATAGATGAGGATTCAATGGACTGGATATTTTCAAAAATTAAAAACATAAAGATAGATGCAAATGTGGGTATAATTGTCCCATTTTATTCAATGAATGTACCTCTTTTAAATGCCTTAACAAAACCGTATGAATCCTATTATTATGTGGATATATCGGATGCATTGAGCCTGGTAAATTTATTGGTTAAAAAAAATAAGGATCTTATATTTTTATACATACCTCATATAGACATAATATCCCACTTTTACGGTCCATCGTCAGAAATTACATTAAATTCTGCAAAGGAAATATTTGAAAGGGTTTATAAATTCTCGCTCAACAGAAAAAATGATATGGGAATAATAATAACAGCAGACCATGGCCAAATAGATGTCGAAAGCATTTACGAATTTCCTGAGGAAATTTATATGATGAACAGGATGCCAATACTTGGAGATGTCAGAATGCATATATTTTTTAAGGATATGAAAATGAAATTGCAAAATTACAGGGTTTTAAACGATTCTGAGATGGAAAGATTACTGGGAAAAATTCCTGAAAAATTCTCAGGATTCAGATTTGGTCTTTCTCTGGACAAAAAGTCTTACATAACAACACTTACGGAACCAGAAACAAGATTTTACAGAGGGCATCATTCTTCAATATTGCGTGAAGAAATGGAAATACCACTGATAAATCTTTGAATAAGTTTTTATAATTTAATTTTTTTATATAATTTGGTGGCCCCCCATGAACAATCAGGATTTGGAAAAAGTTAGGTTATTAACGGAATATTTGATTACTCTGGGTTTTCAAAAGAATACGGCAAAAATTCTTGCATATCTGCACTACAATCCGGACCGAACTGCCATGGATATCGAATTTGATATGGAGATGAGACAGCCAGAAGTTTCAGTGGCATTGCAGTACTGTCTGAAAAAAAACTGGATAAAGGATAGAAAAGAGAAAAGGGAATCAAAAGGAAGGCCAATGAAAATTCACAGGCTGAACAGGTCCATAAAAGAAATAGTTGAGGAATACATAATCGAATTACCTGAAAATGACCAAATAAAGAATACCGAAATTTTCGAAAAGATCAAGGAACTTTCTTAATTTCCTCAACTTCAAAATTTTCTTTTCCAATAATTATTATATCAGCGAGATTTTCAAATAACCCAATTTCAACAACTCCTGGCAATAACTTTATTTTATGGGCAATGTCAAAAGGATTTTCCTCATTTTCCAGGAACACATCCAGTATAAAATTTCCATTATCTGTCACAAAAGGATTTTCGTTGAATTTTCTTAAATTAAATTTTAATTTCATATTGATCAGATTCAATTTTATGAGATCTGATGAAAATGGTATTATCTCAACAGGCATTGGGAAAGAAAATATGTTTTTTCTGACCTTTGTTTCATCAACAATGATTATTCTTTTTTTTGAATTGAATGCAAGTATCTTTTCTCTTGTAAGTGCACCTCCTCCACCCTTGATCATGTTTAGATTTCTGTCCACGGAATCCGCTCCGTCTATATAGACATCCAGAATTCTGTCCGGTTCCCTGACATCCAGGCCAAGATTCAAAAGAATCTGCATTGTCCTTTGTGAACTCGCATAAAATTTTTTATTTACAAATTTATTTCTGATCCTTGATAATTCTTCAATAAAAAATTCAACCGTAGTTCCGGTCCCTATACCTATGGATTCATTATCATCCAGATATTCTATTGCCCGGATGGCAGATATCCTCTTCATCCTGTTCTGATCCATGAATCATTATATGATTTTTTGATATTAATAATCTCCATCTTGCATGACCAATTGTTTAATTTATTCTATATAATAATATTTAAATATCTGAAATTTTTTTTTATTTTATGTATGTCAATGATCGGGGAATTCTGAATGCTGCCCATATCCTATCTCTGATTGGGGGATTATTTGTTCTGGCAGGAGGGATAACAGTTTTATTATTCAGTGGTTTTATTATGCTATTCAGCATAATCGGTGGTTTTGGATTCTTAATGGGTTTTATAGGTATATTGTGGGGTGTTCTGATAATAATCATTGCAGTAGAAATAAAAAACAATCCTGGAAATCATGTGATTTATGGAATACTATTAATCATACTTTCAGTTTTGAGTTTCTTTGGAGCAATGGCCGGATTCTTCATTGGATTTCTACTAACATTGATCGGAGGAATTCTTGCACTGATATCTTAATTCTTTTAAAAATTTCAGAGGAAGTGTTTCAAACTACAAAATGTTTAATTACATCACTATAATTCAATTAACCGTAATGAAATGCGCGTTTGAGGACGAAAATGGCGTATGTCATGGAAGATACAGAGGATACAAATGCATTGAAGAGTCATGTGAATTATATGGAAAGTTTCCGGTTTTGGAGGGAAGATGCGTGTTTTATGATAATGGATACTGCAAAAAATTGGGCATATTTGATTGCGACGGAAAAAATAAAAGTTGTAAATATTACAGGGAATATCTTGAATATGAAATTCCCTGATTATTCTTCCAACAATTTCTTCTTTTGATTTCTGTACTCTTCCAGTATTTCTCTAGTTGTTGTTGCATCCTCAGGTTTTTTATCCTTCCTGAAATTTCCAGTGAACCTCGGAAAACGTATGGATATTCCAGACCCCTTTTCTATTACGTCCTGACAGCATGTATGTAAAGGACTTAATGTCAGTTCTGCACCTTTTACCTCAAGAACAAGAGATGGAACAAACCAGTAATCAGGTTCTATCAGGGATAATACCCTACCATGTCTGTGATCTATCCTGAGATTTTCCAGCATTCTTGGTAGGGCATTCAGATTATCTTCCGTAAATCCTGAACCGAGTTTGCATACTGTAACAAAAACATCTTGGTCTGAATCGTACGCGGCCATGAGGAGAGCACCAAATGTGCCTGCTCTCTGCCCATGACCGGCAAAAGCTCCAACCACGACAAGATCAAAGGTGTCTTCAATGATTGCCTCATAATCCCTTTTAAATTTTATCCATAGAAATTCCCTTGCACCTGCTCTGTATATCGATTCTTCCGTTATGTTTTTTGCTACAAGTCCCTCGCATCCATCTTCAATTGATTTTTCAAAAAATTTTCTTATTTCTTCTTTATTATCACTTATTATCCGTGTTGCAAATTTTATCCTCTCATTTTCCTTTATATTTTTTTCCAGAATCTCCTTTCTTTTCAGATATGGCAAAGAGAGAAGCTCCTGTCCATCAATGTAAAGTATATCAAACAAAAATAAAATTACCGGTATTTCCTCGGCGGTCTTTTCAATTTCATACTTTCTCCCCCTTCTATGGGACACGGCCTGAAAAGGCAAGAGTTCCCCTGTTTCTATATTTACTGGAACACCTTCCCCATCCAGAATAACCTTATGGTTGCCTGCAGCTTCCTTAATTGCTTTAGTTATATCAGGAAACTGTTCGGTCAGGTTTTCCATTCTCCTTGAATATATCCTAACAAATCTTTCTGTTACATGTGGCTGCATTCTAATTCCATCATATTTGTATTCAAACGCAGCCTTCCCTCCCATTTTTTTGAGAATATCTTCAATTGATGGAAGTCTTTCAGCAAGCATTACTTTTATCGGTATTCCCGGTGTTATGCTTATTTTTTTAACGGCATCTATTCCACCCTTATAAAGCTGATATGCAATATATCCCAGATCGGGATGTATGTTGTAGGCTCTTTCAACTATTTCCCTCATTTCCTTTGTTTCTCCATAAGTTATTGAAAGAGCATCCAGTATTGTTGCATCTGCAACTCCCAATCTCAGTTTTCCAGTGACGGTTCTAATTATATACCTGACTTCAATGGGCTTTGCAAGATTTAACAGTTCTCCGAGCAGTGATACCTTTTTGTCCTGGCTCTTTTCACCTGATAATTCCGCCATCCTCTGAAAGTTTTCAAATACCTTTTCTACAGTTAAAATTTTTTCCTCCATTTCAAACAGTGTTCTCTGTTTTTTGTTTTTTGCAAAATTTTCAGCAGCGATTCCCAGATCCCCCACCTTTTGAAATTCCTCTTCAACTACTTTTTCCGTTATACCATAGATCTGAGATATAGATCTTATTGCAAGTTTATCAGCCATTCCCAGTTCTATGCCCATATAATCAGGGGCTATCCTCCCCTGCATTAATAGAATAACCTTTTCAATGTTGTTTTCATCTGTTTTTTTTAAAAGATCAACAATGTAATCGGTTATTTCCAGCCTTTTGGTTGTATTTTCAATTCTCTGAAAAGTCTCGGCCAGGACAATATATTCCATGATTAATATAAACAAACCTGCGGGATAAATTTTATTCTTTTCACATACCAAAACAAAAACTTTTTTTCATGTTTTTCATTAAATAAAATGATGGAGAAAAGTATATGAAAAATTATATTCTTTCTACAGGAATACTTCTTTTTTCATTTTCCTTCATAATACCCATTTTTGGATTCACTGAAATTGCCATGATAATCCTGTATATATCAATGGCAGTAATTTCCTCAACGCTCATTGTACTCTATAATGATAAATTTTTAATTCATGGGATACTGATTTTGATAATTCTATTCACTGGTCCGGCAATTACAATCTTGCAATCGATGATAATATTTGTATTATATTATGTTCTTTTCTATTTTACATTCATATATTTTCTTTATGGGTTAAGGAAATATATCATGAGCAAAAAGATAAAGGTATCATTTTCCTTAAGTTTTTATGGTCTTGTTCTTCAGTTCATTGATGTTTCAATATATCCATATCTTGGTTTGAAATTGTTTGACAATTTTGAAAATTATACACAGTATTCGGGACAGTTTATCACACCTGCCGGATTCTTATTCACTATATCTTTACCATCGATTTTAATTTTAATTTCAAATATTATGATTTTTTCTGGATTTGTATTAATCACATTAAATATATTAAAAAGGGAAAAATCATGAATCATTTTTGAAAAATTTTAATGTGAACATGATCACAGAAAAGATCAATGCAAGTATTATCAAAATCATGCCGAATTCTTCAACATATGGCTGCAGTGTCAGTACATACATCAAGGCTCCATCCGCACCAAAGATCAATCCTGCAAAATATATGTAGGCATTCCATTTTGACATTTTATTTTCATTTTCAATAAGGAATGAAATTGCCAGAATAATGCCTGCAAGGAAAGGCATAAGGAAAAATGCATATACCAAATGGGCATTCATGTATGCCTGATCAAAAAGATAGCCCGGTCCGCCACTTGGTGCTGTCCCATTATTTCCAAATCCAAAAAACGACTCGTTGAATTCAATACCATATCCGAATCCGATAAGAACAAATACCGCAAAAATCCATGTTGATATTTCTAAGAGATTGTACAACCTTTTTTTATTGTCTTTTATGATTATATACCAGATGCCAAACAAAGCCAGCATGGCCCCTATTCCAATCAAACCCGTCTGTGAATCGTCCAGTGCAAGGCCGTTCATTCCGGATGGACCAGAAGTAAAAATTGTCGGAATGGAATATGTACCAAATGAGGATATTATGTAAAGAACAGTCATAGAAACCGTTCCAATCAAAGAGATCAGAAATGAAACATTCACAAAATTCCTTTTCAGATTGTCAAGGTTTTCATATTTTATATACAGTGCGAATAAAGCTACGATACCTCCCATAACTGCCGGAAGCATCTCATGAGAGTGTGATGTCAGAAGGTTTCCAAGAAATGTCTGCAAACCTCCCCATGAATTGACCATGCTGTTGAAAAATGGAATGGAAGAAAATCCATAAAGATTTCCGTATTCATATATCATCCCCATAAATCCTGCAATTGTGGCCGATGCAATGGTGAATAATAGTAGGAAATATGCTCCCCAGATCTTTTTGAATTTTTCTGCATTTTTTATAGGATATATAATTATAAAAATAAGGAGTATAATGGCAAGCAGAATCATCCAGACATCCCTCAAACCCTGTAAAACATAATCTGCAACCTGAGTGGAAGATGGGTAATATAAAATCAGTCCAAGAATATTGACAATCAATAAGGGGATGTTGCTGTATATAAAAATTCTTTTTAGTTTTTCACCGAGATCCATTATTACAGATACCATAAACATAAGAAGGAATGCGAGAGGAATCATCAATACATGGTAATAATTGACTGTGGTTAATGTGAAATCTCCTAGATTAAACCAGACAACTCCAGGTATCAATGGGCTTATAAGCAGCATTACTGTTAGATATGCAATTAAAAGATATATGTTAAATTTAACAGATTTAATCAATTCTTTCATATTATCACCATTATTAGTAATAAAAATAATATATATAAAATTTATCCGACGAATTTCGTAATAATATAATATTTTAATTATTATAATACTAGAGATTATTAATTTTATATATTCAGTATGCATGGATGGATAAAATGGAAACAGCAAACATTGTTATAATTGGTGGAGGTATTGTTGGATTATCCATAGCTTCCGAGATTTCAAAGAAAAATGACTCTGTATACCTGCTGGAAAAAAACTGGAATGTTGGTTTGGAAACAAGTACAAGAAACAGTGGAGTAATCCATTCCGGTATATACTATCCAAAAAACACATTGAAATCCATATTATCTATAAGCGGGAACAATATTATATATGATATTGCAAAGAGGTACGGGATTGCAGTTAAAAGGGTTGGAAAAATAATAGGAGCCATGGATGATCAAGAAATAGATGAACTAGAAAAGATAATGAAAAACGGAATTGAAAATAATATTGAGGGATTGAAATTTTTAGAAGGTAATGAAATAAAAGAACTGGAACCGAAAATAAATTTTAAGAGGGCCATATATGTACCTTCAACAGGAATAATTGATCCTACAGATCTTATAAACTATTTTTATAACATGTCCTTAAAAAACAATGTCAATATCGTAAAAAAAACGGAGGTCAAAGGAATAAAAAAAATAAGAGATTATTATGAAATCAGTGGAATCAGTGCAGATGAAAAATTTACTATAAGATCCCGATATATTATAAATTCTGCAGGATTGAATTCAGATAAAATAGCATCCATGGTCGGACTGGATATTGACAAACTCGGATACAAAATCCATTACTGTAAAGGTGATTATTACAGGATTTCCGGGAATACGCCAGTCAGAATGCTCGTTTATCCTGTACCAGACAGGTTTGGTCTTGGTATACATCTGACACCTGATATTTACGGGACCGTCAGAATAGGTCCAAATGCGTATTATGTTGACAGAATAGATTATAAAATTGAAACAGAAAAAAATGTTTTCATAAATTTAGTAAAAAAATACATGCCTGATATTATAAATTATAATATAGAAGAGGATTTTTCCGGAATAAGGCCAAAGTTGCAGGGGCCCAATGAAGGGTTCAGGGATTTTACCATTAAACATGAAGATGATAATGATCTATTTGGATTTATAAATCTAATTGGAATTGAATCTCCAGGACTAACCGCTTCCCCGGCCATTGGTAAATATGTTTCTGAAATGTTTGAAAATGAAGTTATATAAATAAAATCAATTATTTTACATGGATACTACAATTGCACTAACACTTTATCTCTCAATATCTTCTGGAAATCCTCATCAGAGATATGTTCAAGATTAATTTTCTCAATATCATCATTAAAGCCGACAGCTAGCAATAACTGTTTCATAAAGAATATTTTTGCATGATTACAGGGAAATGAGCAAGAAAGCTCTGACCTTTAGGTAGGAGATGAATTGTGAAAGATATAAATATAGGAAAGAAGATAGTGTGCATGTGGAAAGTCCTGTGGATAAGTTTTTCATAGAAGGCATGCAGGATACTTCCACGGTAAAACCATTCAGGAAATGGTTCGGAATGCCCCCACAAACCAATCTGAGTATTGTGGATGAAGGCATATCCGGATTGCACGTAGACAGGGATGTGTGCAAGGGGAGCACTGATACCCCGAGGGGCAACGTTCAGGGAAAAATCTGAAGATCAAGAATGGAAGACTGCAAAACGCTTCTGAACTATGAGGAATGAAGGAGTAACAGGAAGTAAAAGAAGAACATCTGTCGCTTTAGCGAGGAGAGTATGTCAGACCAGGCTCCCTTATCACTGTTTCAATGTATTTTGTACATTTATTGTAAGATTCTCTCATTTTTTCAATCATATTTGGTGGCAGTCTTTTATTTGTTGAATCTCTTGCATCAATATCTCCATTGTGACCCATTATGAACATTCTCCATGGATGTAATATCAAGCCCTTTGATTCTGCAATGTCCAGAGCTGTGGCAAAGTATCCTCTTAGAACATATGGTCTCATATTTAGACCAGACGTTCTTATTGCATCCCTGATATCTCTAGTTATTAACTGTGTCTTTAACATGTTGGGTGATTTAATTCCCTTCCCTTCAAAAATCAATGAAGGTGTATCATAGGTAAATTTTTCACCCTTAGTTTTTCTTTCCATTAAATATTCTTTGATGTATATGATCCATTCTTATAGAATAAAAGTGAAATATTGGTGTTTCGCTATGCTCAAAGAGAATCTTACAATTAATATTGTTGGTGATTTCTTAAATTCTAATGTATCTGGATTAAGTTCCTTAAGATCACCAAGCCTAATTCCATCTGTTCCATCGTAGTTTTCCAATGACTCTGGTCTCAATTCCGAATAAGCCATTAATGCAATTGCTACCCTTCTCCTTCATGATGCCTTTCTTATTATTCTTGCTAATTCCTCTTTGTTGAGTACTCTTTAATTTGCAATTTATGGTGTTTCATATTCAACTTTTATCTTAACATCTAATTTTAAATCAATATCATTGAATTTTAGCCATGATTTCAATGTCTTTTTAAATCTTACAATATACGATCCTGCTTTACCTTGTTTTTCAAGTGATCTTACAAAATCAAGAAATTTATTCTTGAACTCTCTTGGATCATCCTTTGCAAGTTTAACAATTTCTTCAGGGTTTGTATCGTTCAATTCACAGAATAACCCTAAGGTCCTTAAATAAACATCTGCTGTGATCCTTGAACCTGCACTAACATTTTCATACCATCTTTTCACAGAATCTTTCTCTAACAAGATTCTGTATTTGGGTTCAAATGTCATGATTAATAGTAACACTTGCTTTTATTTAAAGTATTCGCTTATGATCGTTAATGGGCTTGCCCGGATTTGAACCGGGGTCTTCGGCTCCCGAAGCCGAAAGGATA
>JAGDXR010000057.1 GCA_023261745.1 Thermoplasmata archaeon
GACAGTAGGGGTGCTTTTCGATGGGAGTGCACGGATGCCTGAGGGGTAGGATCCCTTAGTACGAGAGGAACGGGGATTCGTGGCCTCTAGTCTACCGGTTGTCCGGCAGGGCAGTTGCCGGGCAGCCACGCCATAACCGATAAACGCTGAAAGCATCTAAGCGTGAAACGGTCCCCAAAACGAGGCATCCTTACAGACCACCTCTAAAAGAGAGGTTTGATAGGACCGGGGTGTAAGCGCCGAGCCATTTGGCGAGGTGTTCAGCCCGCGGTTACTAACGGTCAAATTAACATGGGAATGTTTATCCAGACTTAAGGAAAACCTGTAACGGCATTACAATAATTAAGGGATATATATGGATGACAGAACACTATCGGGAATGTTTCCTTTTTTAAAATCTGTATCATACCTATACAGGGGTTTATCGTTAAAGGATCTTTTTTCCTCGACTGCATATTCTGATGCAAGGACGTTTGCGTATTCCGTCATAATGAAAAATCTGGGGGAAGGGGATGTTATATATCCCCCCTCATATGAGATGAAATATCTGGGGTATCACATGGTCAGGATGATACTCGCATATTTAAATGACAAGATCCTGACCGGAAGGGTTGCGATATTTTTCAGGGATTATTTTGAAACAAATTTCATTTCCATTGATGACAGGGAGGTTATGAAAAGGGTATCTGCGGAACTTGATGTGGAAATCATGATACAGGGAAATGAATTTTCTATAAATGTATTTGATTATATTTCAAACATTGAAAGGCTGGGTGATGATTACAGATTATTTTATCAGAGGCTGAAAAACGGTTACGTCATATTTTCGGGGAAGGGTTCAAGGGAAAAGGTTACCAAAATTTTAAGAGAATCATTTTACAGGAAATTCATTGAAAGTGTAGAAAGCATTGAAAGCATTCCTGAAGAAATGATATTGTATTACAGGGAAGAACTGGCCAGGATAAAGGAGGCGAGGGATGAAAACATTTCAAAATATTCAACTGTTGAATATGGAGATATAGATGAAGATTCATTTCCCCCATGCATCAAGGAAATAATCAAGAGGATAATGAATGGCGAAAACGTTTCACACAATGCAAGGTTCACCCTTGTCACATTCCTCAAACAGATCGGTTTTTCGGGTGAAAGGATTCTGGAGATATTCAGAAACGTTCCTGATTTTGATATGAGGATGACAGAATATCAGGTCAAACACATAACGGGTGAAAAGGGGAAAACGGTATATTCCGTTCCGAAATGTTCAACGATTGAACTTTATGGTCTATGCGTCAGGGACAAATATAATGACAGTCTATGCAGGAAGGAATGGATGACGCATCCCCTCATATATTACCGTTTCAAAAAGAGGTCAAAGGGTTCCCCAGGTCCTCAGGATTCTCTGGATGGCAGTGACATGGCCAAGAAATCCAATAACAATCATGAATAAATCTGAAATTGACAATGAAAAGATTGAAAATTTCATGAAAAGGAACTGCATTATTGCCAGTATCATGAACAGAACAAGCCTGTCTGCCCTTCCGAGAATTCCCCCGTAATCCCTCTTACCCGTTACTGCCTGTGCCTGCGTTCCTGAATAGCTTGTAAAGAAAATACCCGTCAGAGCAAAGAACGCGGTATACCAGTGTGTGTAATAGGAAAATGCAATACCCGTAACGATTATTGCATCGGAATACCTGTCCATGATATGATCCAGAAAATCTCCCCTTTTTGATGCAATACCCCTTAACCTAGCCACCTTTCCATCCACGGCATCAAGGAGGCTTGAAATAAACAGAAAGAAAAATGCGTAAAGGAGTAAATTATCACCAAGATAAAAGAAAAATCCAGTAAGAACGGAAAAAAGAAACGAAATCATGGTAATCGTGTTCGGATGCATGAATATAAATGGTCTGGAAATACTGTTCAGAACGGGATCCACAGATTTCCTGAACCTGTCTAATACCATTCTAGGATCTCCTCCATGTAATCTATTTTTCCAGCCCTGTATTTTTCCCCCTTCCCTTCAATTATCTCTCTTATTATTTTGACGGTCTCATCAATACCATATATACCTGTATCTATTTCATATACATTTTTGCATATTTCCATGGACTCTTCCGTTATCAGACCAATTGCTTCGGCTTCAAGATTTTCCATGATCTTTTCATCATCATAATTTCTGCTCTTTAACCTTTCTTTAAGTATTTTTGGGGATGTTCTCAAAACTATAATAATGTCACATCCGACGAGATGGGAATAATGCGATTCAAAAACAATGTTATCATAATCCTTCAACCTTTTCTTCAGACAGTTTATGTTAACAATATATGATTTCATCGATTCATCGTAACCTTCCATGCAACCTTCATTCCTTGCAAAATCATTTAGGTTAATGAAATTCATACCAAGCATTCCTGATACTGTGGTTTTTCCTGTACCGGGTGTTCCAGTTATGCACAATCTCATCGTTAACATGTAAATTCAATGGCTTAAAAAATTTGCCTCACAAAAAATTCAGATTACCATAATAGATTAAAAATAATATATCAAATATAAAAAATGTGAATGAAAGGTTTTTATAACTGAAAAATTAATATACTGTAAAATGGAAGAGAATCTGTCAAGGCTGAGGGAAAAGGTAAAATCGGTTTTTATATATTCAGGGTACAGCATATCCGATGATCTGGGAGGAAATATAGATTTTGTTTCTTCAAACAGTGAACGCATTTACATAATCAAAATGGCCATAAATGTGGATACCGTTAAGGAAGATGTTGCAAGGGAAATAAAATTATTTTCAAATGCGATTCACGGTTTCCCGCTGATAATAGGTGAGAGAACGACAGTTGAGGTGCTGCAGGATTCGATATTATATACGAGATACAGAATACCCGTTATGAATTTTAAAACATTTGTTGATTTTATTATAAGGGAAATAAAACCCCTTGGTTTTTCAGCCCCAGGCGGGTTCTATGTAAAAATTGACGGTAAAAAGCTTAGGAGCCTCAGGGAAATATACGGAATATCCCTGGGGGAAATGGCAAACATTGCAAAAGTTTCAAGAAAATCAATTCAGCTATATGAGGATGAAAAATCCGCGGTTTCAATTGATGTTATAATGAGAATTGAGGAAAGGTTCAACATATCATTAATCCTGCCGGTAGAACCATGGGAGGAAAGGAATGAAGAAGAGCCAGTGAAAACATTCCCGAAAAACGAAGTTGAATTTAAAGTTTACAACATATTTTCAAAGTGCGGATTCGGTGTAACATTTCTCAGAAAAACTCCTTTTGAAGGTTTATTGAATGCGGAAGAAATATTTATAATGAATCTGACAAGGAACAGAAAGGAGGCGATGAAAAGGCTCAGCATGGCAAGGGAAATATCGAGCATAACCGGAAAAAAGAATATAATAATAACGGAAGGAAAATATGAGGAAAATCTTCCCGTCATTCCCCTTGAAAAGATAGAGAAAAAAGAAAGAGAAGAAAAGATGCAGATAATAAAGATGAATTTAATCTGACCTGTATTTTTTCAATAGTTCTCTGGCCCTGTCAAGCCTTACCCTGTTTTCCCTTACCATTTCCTCAGCAATTCTGTCAATGAGATCCCCCGTTGCACCTGCCATCACGGCAATGTTCCTTGCATGAAGGCTCATATGCCCTTTCTGTATTCCCTCCTCAGACAGGGCCCTTATGGCGGCAAAGTTCTGTGCCAGGCCCACGGATGCAAGGACCCCTGCAAATTCCATGTAATTTTTCACACCCAGAATCTTTCTCGCGATTTTTGCCTTTGGGTGTGTGGATGATGCCCCGCCTACGGTCCCGACGGCCATAGGCAGTTCGATCGTCCCTATGAGATTTCCCTCTTTGTCCATTTCCCACCTTGTCAGGCTCGTGTATCCGTTCATTGCAGCATACGCATGTGCACCGGCTTCAACGGCCCTCCAGTCGTTTGCCGTTGCAACAAGAACAGCATCTATACCGTTCATTATCCCTTTATTATGTGTTGTTGCCCTGTAAGGATCTATCCTGGCAAATTCATAGGCATATATTATTCCATTGACGGCATTTTCACCTATGACATTCCTTGGAAATCGTGCCCATGCCCTCGCAATCCTGTAGGTCGCCAAGTTACTCAATATTCTGAGGTAAACCTTTCCTCCGGTTATCTCCTCAAGTTTGGGGGCGACGGCCTCTGCCATTGTGTTCACGGCATTTGCACCCATTGCATCCCTGACATCAACGATCAGATGTACTATGACCATTGGGCCAAGGGATGAATCAAGGACCCTTGCCTGGACATCCTTACATCCTCCTCCCAGGCTTACAAGAACGGGGTCCTGTTCATTTGCGATCTTAATTAATTCCCCCTTATTTTCAAGAACCCTGAATTTTGCAGAATAGGGGTCGGAAAGATTAACGATCTGTACCTGTCCAATCATGAGAGGTTCGGTCGCTATGGCCCTGAAACCTCCACCCGCACGTGCTATCCTTGCGGCATTCGATGCAGCTGCCACAACACTTGGCTCCTCTATTGCCATAGGGATAAGATATTCCTTTCCATTTATCAGAAAGTTGGTTGCTATTCCAACCGGAACATCATTCAGATATACCACATTTTCAATCATCCTGTTGGCAATTTCCATATCCATCTGCGATTTCAATAAAGATATTTCTTCATCTGTCAGGTCAGAAAACGATTTCACAATTTCCATTCTTTCATTTAGAGTTTTATTATAGAAACCTGAAATCCTTGATGTTTTCACACGTATCACCTTAAATGAACATGATATTCAAAATAATTATATATTTTGTCATTATGAAAAATTTATAATCCCAAAAAAATTAATAATTACATGGAAGACAGAAGGGTAATAATTCTGCACAATTTTAAAAGGGAAGATGTTGCAAAAATATATTCCATGCTGAAAAATGAGGAGTTTGGTGACCCCATAATAGCCGTTACAACGGAAATATCACTGACATGGGTTTTAAGGGATCTGATAAATGAACTTATCATGGAAGACAATGAAATGAGGAAAAATGAAGATGATTTATAGATCTCCGGGGAGCATAACGCTATTCTTTTACCCTTCAGGAATTAAAGAAAATCCATTATCATACGGTTCAGTTGGGATCGGTATGGTAGTAAACAGGTTCGTTTTTTCCCAAGTGGAAGATTCTACAGATACAGAGATTAAAATCAATGACAGGGAATACAGAGATACTGTACAGGAAAGGATACTTGGAATGATTCAGAGAAAGGCAAGAATAGATGTAAGGACAGAGATTGACATATCCCAGGGTTTTGGGACAAGTGCCGCCGGCTCACTATCCACTGCATTCGCACTCAATGATCTTTTCAACCTCAACATGACATATTATGAATTATCGGGCATGGCACACAGGGCCGAGATAGAAAAAAGGTCAGGTCTTGGAGATGTTGCAAGCATCATAACGGGTGGTTTTACGGCCAGGATAAAGCCCGGAATTCCACCATACGGGTTCATAGATTCCCTGAATGTTTATGATAAAGAATTCGTATACATGATTTCTGAAAGGCCAATTGAAACAAGGGAAATTCTCATGAATGAGGAAAAGAGAAAATTGATTCTTAAATATGGAAGGGAATCCATGAAGATGTTTTTAAATGACAAGAGCGTTGAAAATGCATTTGATTTGGCGTTACACTTTTCCAGAAAGATAGGCATCATGGATCCCGAATTGAATGAAGTCATAGAAAAAACAAGGGATTATGGCAGAGTCACGCAGATAATGATAGGCAATTCCCTCATAGCATTCGGGGAAAACGACAGGATTGAGAAGATATTTGAAAAATACGGCAAGGCAGGGAAATTAAAACTTATAAAATGTGGAATATCAAGGGTTTATTAACCACCTTAATATATGGGATAACATGAAAGGGTCTATGATGCTCATAAATTTCAAGAATTACAGAGAATCCACGGGAAAAAATGCATTAACCATTGCAAGGATAGCTGAAAAGGTATCGGATGAACTTGGCGTGGTTATATCGGTTGCACCAACGTTCATAGATGCCGTAAAAGTAAAGGAATCGGTTTCAATACCGGTATATGCACAGCACGTTGATCCGGTGGGGTATGGAAGCTATACCGGACATGTCACGATGGAAAATCTAAAGGAATATTCAATAGACGGTGTAATAATAAACCATTCGGAAAGGAATGTTATGGTTAAAGATATAGAATTTGCCGTAAAGAAGGCAAGGGATCTTGGCATGAAGAGCATGGTATGTTCATCCACGCCTTCAATTTCCGGGTCTGTTGCGGTTTTCAATCCTGATTACATTGCAATTGAACCTCCGGAATTGATAGGCGGTGATGTTTCCGTTTCCGTGGCAAGGCCAGAAATAATTACCGAATCTGTAAACATCGTCAAAAAAATATCCCCCGAAACCCAGGTTCTCTGTGGTGCAGGAGTAAAAACGGGATCGGATGTAAGAAAGGCCATTGAACTCGGGTCATCGGGCATACTTGTCGCATCAGGGGTTATAAAGGCCCGGGATGTGGAAAAAGCTATATCTGACCTTGCAAATGCATTAAGGTGAAAAAATGCCCGATGAAATAACGGTATCTGAACTTTCAGAAAGGGATTTCCTTGTTTCGGAAATTAAAAAAGGAAAGGCTGTTGTACTTACCTACCTGGCAGGCATACTTACGGGATTCATGTCGGGATACCTTGAAATTCTGGGCATGACAATAATATCCATCCTCTCAGGATTTGCAGTTCTTTTCATATTGATATATTTCATAACAAACAGGTTTCATGGTCTGGCAAAATCAACAATTGCCTTGATAATCCTCCTCTATATTTTTTCATGGGTAACATTCTGGATAGTTTCCATGAACCATCCATTCTCCTAATATTCCCATGGAAATCTGTTCAGGAGGAATTTAAGCAATTCCATTTTATCCGCATTTTCAACATCATATTCAACCCTGAGCGTATCCTTCAATCTATCTATATCCTTACCCACGCTGTGGTGTTTCATGTAAATTTCTATCAGATCTTTTGGATTTGTGAATTTTCTTTTGATGTCCGCATAAATGTTCATCCCCTCTATATAGGGTCCGGACAATGAAACGTTTCTCCATTTTTCTATGAATTTATCTGAGTTTCCATCGTATACAGGCGGCCCCCTGTGTTTTTCAGTTTCGGGGAGTTCAATCATCATCATCTCTATGAGAAGATGGATATTTTCATCATCAACATAATATCTCTTTCTCAATGGAATGAAATCCCTGAGAATTTCAAAAATGGCATTTGAAAATTTGTTTATTTGAGTGTAAAGAATATCATCCACAACATCAGGTTTTTTAATTATGATGTGTATAATGTTTGATTTCCTTTCATCCAGTATTTTTTTCACATCACCGTCAGGATCTTTCGGGAAAAAGAATTTCATATTCGGGTTATTCAGAAACTGTTTTGATGCTACGATAAAAAGGGCATAGTTTTCCTGATTCAGTGCGGATGAGACGTTTCTTCTCTCATCAACAGGATCTATGAATATCAGGGGTGAATCATAATCGATCACAGGTTTTCTGTCAAGATAAAGAACTGTCTTTTTCTTCCAGTTTGAAACATTTTTCAAAACTTTAATGAAATCTCCATATTTTATTATAAGAAGTTCAACAAGATATCCGGATAGACCATTAACCCTGGATTCAGCACCGTATATCCCTATACCCTTTGCAAACTGTTTGAGCAATCTCACCTGATCCCTCTGATTTTCCCGGAGATTTTTTGATACATATTCCGTGTGAAATGGTGTTCTGTCAACGGCAGTAAGAATTTTTCCAGGTTCATCCATGCGGTAACAGGGAACGATGTCAAATTCCACACCAGAAACATACCCGTGTACATATGGATGTTCCGCATATTTCAGCTCATATCTTTCAAGAACTCTCTTTCCTATTTCCAGGGTATTTTTTTCTATGAAATTTTTTTCATATTCCTTTGAATACCTTATGAAAATGTCAATATCAGTATTTTTAAGATGAGTTTTTTTTGCGAAGCTCCCGACAATTATAGGTTCAGCATCTATGCCTGAAAGATTATTTTTCAATTTTTCCATTACATAATCTGCTATACCCTGCATCCTCCTGTCTTCCTCAGGGGTGGGTTTTATCCTGTATAAAACATCATTTAACAGATTTTCCATGCGTTTTCATAATTTCTATTATTGCCTCTGCGGGCTCCCCATTTGCATTTTTCAGTGCCTGAATGGCATCATCCCTTGAACAGCCAGTCTGATCAATCACAATCTTTATATCATCCTCGGAGAAGGGCAGCTTTTCCTTTTCTATCTTTTCAATCTGGCCCTGTACCTGCAGTACCTCTTCTCCCTGTGCTACAACTTTTGTGATCTTCGGGTTCTTTATTACATAATCAAATTCCTTTCCTATTATTTTAACTTCAAGGGCATCTATCTCTTCCATTTTAACGCCCATCTGTTTCATCATCCTCTGCAGTTGCCTGTCGCTGATTTTCATCGAACTCACTCCTTCGGGGGCCTTAATATATTGTTTTCTGTCTCAATGGTCTTGCCATAAGGTGCCCTGTCCCTTTTCACGAATTCACCTATTGTGTATATTCCCTTGAAATCTATGTCCATGAAATCAAAAGGAGATTTCATATCAAATGTAACCTTTGAAAGGGGTATTGAATGATCCTTTATCCACCTTAAATGATAGACAGGATCACCCATCTTGTTCCTCCTTCCAAAATTAACTGGACACTGCGAAATGACTTCAACAAATGTAAATCCGGGCGTTGTCAGTGCAGTTTTGATTGAATTTACAAGCTGATTTGGATGTGCGGTTGTCCATCTGGCAACATAATTTGCACCCGCCGCTGCAACGAGCTCGGATAGCGCAAAGGGATGTTCCTTGTTTCCATAGGGTGATGTGGTTGTAATCATGTTATGTGGCGTTGTTGGTGCCAGCTGACCACCTGTAAGGCCATATGTAGCATTGTTCACTGCTATTACCTTTATGTCCACATTTCTCCTCGCAGCATGTATTATGTGATTTCCACCTATGGCAAAAAGGTCCCCATCACCGCTTATAACAACAACATTCAGATCAGGCCTTGCAAGCTTTATACCCGTGGCAAAGGCTATTGGTCTTCCGTGAGTTGTATGTACCGAATCTCCATTTATATATCCAGGAACCCTTCCGGTGCACCCTATACCGCTCACAAAAACCGTATTTTTCAGATCCATATTGAGATCACTGAACGCTTTGTAAAGTGAATTCATTACGGTTCCAAGACCGCATCCCGGACAGAACTGATGCGGCCACCTGTCCTTTCTGTAAAAATCAAAAAATTCCATTCAGTTCACCTCCAGAACTTCCATTATATGCTTTGGTGTTGGAACCTCTCCCCCGATGATCTTTATATTCCTGAAATTCTTTGACCCGTATTTCCTTGCAACCCGTTCAACCTCAAGATCATATCCCCTCAAATTCATCTCTACCGTTATTATGTTCTTGTCTTCAAAGACATCCTTTGCCTTTGATTCAGGAAACGGCCAGAGTGTTCTTGGTCTGAAAAGACCAACATCCCTCCTCTTTTTGAGAATGGGGTATGCGGCCCTTGAAGATATTCCGTAGGAAACTATGATGTTTTTTGCCTCGGGATTTATAATTTCCACATCGGATATCATTTTTTCATTATTTTTTATTTTATTTACCAGTCTGGTAACAAGAGTTCTGTGAACATTCACATCCGTTGTTATTGGGTATCCCCTCTCATCATGCGTCAATCCTGTTATTGCAAGTTTATTTCCGCGGCCGAGAGGCCTGAATTCCGGAACATCAGGAATCTTTACCTGATTGAAATCAACATTTTCAATATCTTTTGATATTTCCACCTTTTCTATCATTCTTGCAAGTTCAGCATCCGATAGAAGAATAACAGGGTTTCTGAACATGACGGAAAGATTGAACGCCCTTATGGTAAGATCTATCAATTCCTGTACAGAATTGGCCGACAGTACAATATTTTCATAATCTCCGTGGGAACCGAACCTTGCCTGCATTACATCTCCCTGGGCCACTATTGTAACCTGACCCGTTGATGGCCCACCTCTCATTACGTCAACAATGACCACTGGGGTTTCAGTCATTGCAGCATATCCTATATTTTCCTGCATCAGTGAAAATCCCGGGCCCGATGTGGCAGTCATTGACTTTGTACCTGTCATGCCGGCACCTATTGCTGCAGCAATGGCAGAAATCTCATCTTCAGTTTGTATGAAGACTCCTCCTTCCTTCTCCATTCTTGCAGCCATGTGTTCCATTATTTCCGATGATGGTGTTATTGGATATCCTGAATAAAACCTGCACCCCGCAAGGAGGGATGCCTCAGCGACAGCAACATTTCCGGACAAAAAATATCTTCCTGGTGATAACATTTTCATACACCTCTAAATAAATTCAATGGCATGTTCTGGACATGTCAACCAGCATATTTCACACAGAATTTTTTGACCCTTCTGAAGCCTGAAATTTGTGCATTTTTCCCTGTAGTCAACAACAGGATTAAAATATCCACGCTGTGATAAATTTTTACCAACAGTGAATACTGTCTTAGGACAGACTTCTACACAAAGGTTGCATCCTTTACAGTAATCCGTATTTATTGTAGGATACATGGATTAATTACATTAATATCATTTTAATAAACTTTATCTTAAACTGTTTTGAACAGTTAGGCAAAATAATATATATTTTATACACAATATAAAATATTATAGATTAATAATTATTTATTATTTTTAATGTTGTACAGTCCCCTTATGATATCTCCTCTTGTTATTATCCCCACTACAGCTTTATCCTTATTCACAACAGGCAATCTGTTTATTTTTCCTTTTGCGAGAAGTTCAATTGCATCTTCAACATCATCCTCAGGTTCAACATAATAGACCTTTTTCTGCATAACCTCCTCAACCCTTGTATTTCCCAGTTTTTCTAGAATTTCCGTAAACCTTTCGTATGGCAGAGATGAAATTTTTGGAATCTCTATTATATCAAATGGTGTTGGTATAAGCAACCATCCCTGAGCTTTGTATGCCATATCAAGATAATGAAGTATGTCTCTCTGGGTTAGAATGCCCACCAGTTTTCCGTCCTTGACCACCGGCGCCCCTCCTATGTTTTTTTCAGCAAGAATTTCCATTGCCTCCTTGATGGTCATATCGGGTCGAAATGTAACAACATCCTTTGTCATGAGGTCCTTTACCTTCATTCCAGCTCACCTTTTCTTCTTTCTGAATTCTATGTAAAATAGTTTATCATATTCTACATGATTTTCAATTTTTTTTGAATTTAAAAACCTGTTCAATTTTTCAACAATGCTCTTTATCTCCTCATTTGGAATTACCTTGTCCCTTAGGATTATCATCTGCTTTTTTCCATCAAGCTCGTTAAAATAAAACCTCAGTTTTTCTTCCCTGTTAAAACCCTCAGGTTTTCTGTTATGCTTTATATCAATCATATTAACCTCGATGATCGCATTCAGATTCATGCTCTCCGTTTTTTCTATCCTTGCCTCATCAATGAAATATTTGAGCATATCAGGGAAAACCTTTTCAAGATCTTCCCATTCAAAATCATCCTCAAAAATAATGTGACCAGTATGGTATTTCATAATAATCAAATTTAAATTAATTTTATTAAAGTTTTTGTTTTATGTCTGACAAATGTATTAAATATGTATTAAATAATAAAATTAACTTTTTATATTGTCATGTTATAGTATGTCATGTCACACTTTAACAAGGTGGGGATAAATGAAAATAAGAAGTGTTGTGGGGATTCTGATCGGGTTGGTAATGGTATTCAGCGTATTTGCAATTATGTCAAGCGCAAACAGCCTCACGTCTGTTGGAGGCTTTGACCACTCTCTTATAATGCATGGAAAATACATAGGTCAACCGAATATGAATATGAAAATAGATGTGTCTATTGCAATGAAGATGAGAAATCAGGCTCAGTTATATAAATTCCTCGAGGAGGTTAATACACCCGGAAATCCAATTTACATGCATTTTCTGACAAAGAAACAGTTCCAGATGCTTTATTCACCTGATGAATCTTCTGTTCTTTCAGTGGTATCATATCTAAACAGTTATGGAATAAAGGCAACGGTAGGACCTTACAATCTTGCAGTATTTGCGGATAATGTTCCTCTTTATAAAGTACAGGAAGCTTTCCATATTCAATTTGGATTATTCAGATCAAATGATCCGAATTATAATTCAGTATATGTGGCTCCTCTTGGGCCTGCAATGTTACCCATGAGCATTTCACAGTATGTGAGCGGAGTATCTGGATTATCTAATGCATATAGATATTCTTTTGATCTGCATATACAGAAGAACTGGGTTACATATCAGGGTCAACAGGAAGTTCTGGGATCAGATTTAGAGAAGGCATATCAGGCCTATCTCATATATAATGGTTCTGCCACAGGTGCATCATCAAGCACACATTATTTCCCTGTTGGATATACGGTTGCTACAATCCTCTGGGGAGGTGTGGATTCATCCGGTAATCAGGTGGGAGCTTTCAATCCATCTGATATTAATGCATACTTCCAGCAGGTCGTTCCAGCATGGATTCAGAATATTGTTGGTTCCACACCAAACGTTACAGGAGATCCAGTGGATGGAGCAGCTGCACCTGGTCCATCCGCAGCAAATGATCAGACACAATCAAATTATGAAAGTACCCTTGATTTGGAAATGGTTTCCACATTGGCACCTGGAGCAAATGTTGTTGAGATATATGGCCCAGGTTCATCTAATGGTGGACCAAATGAAACAAACTTCCCAGATCAGGAGTATGCTGCAGCTTCTCAGATAAATAATCTTGTTGCAATTTCAAATTCATGGGGCGGTGGCGATCAACAGAGCGATAGTACAACACAGAATTATGTTTATCAGATGGAGTCCACTGGAACAACAATAATGGCTTCTGCAGGTGATGACGGTGATACAAGCACCCAGAGCAATCCTGCAAATGATGCCACAAATCAGGGTGGATTCATTGCTGTTGGTGGTACAACATTAACGGTAGCGGGTCCAGGTAACCAGTATAATGCAGCTGGAGACCCAATTACAAATGCAATAATAAATCAGGTTGTTTGGTATGATAATGGAGCAACAAATAACAACGGTGATCACTGGGGAACAACAAGTGGGACATCAACAGCATATCCCATGCCATCATGGCAGGACATTCCAGCTGTTACAAATAACGGTGGTTCAACATCCGGCAGGGATGTTGCAGATGTAGCAGCTGTGGGAAACAATACTGAAATCTATATAGATGGGGGATATACGCAGCTGGCAGGTACATCTGTAGCATCACCAGTAACTGCCGGTTTAATAGCCGATATAGTTGCGTTTACAAACCATAAATTAGGGTTTTTGGATCCTACATTATACAGCATGGGTGCAAATGCAAGCAAATTCCAGTATGCCCCTTATTGGGATGTTACACAGACACCTTCTGGATATCATTCAGGACAGACACAGTATGATGCTCAGCCAGGATGGGATTATGCAACAGGATGGGGTTCAATAAATGCTTATAATTTCTCGCTTGATATAGAACAGTTACTGGGAGGTTCGAGCCCATCACCAAGTCCATCACCTTCACCATCACCAGCAACATATACTGTGACATTCACTGAGAATGGTTTGCCTTCTGGAACATCATGGTCCGTAACATTCAATGGAAATACGGAATCCTCAACAACAGCATCAATATCATATACTGGAGTTGCAAATGGCACATATTCATATAACGTGGGATCAGTATCCGGATATACTGCAAATCCTTCATCAGGTTCAATAACAGTTAACGGAAATAATGTAAATCAGAATATTCAGTTTACGGCAAATTCATCGCCAAGCCCCACACCCACATCATCCAATACGGTACTTGCGATGGTAAATTCAACAAGCATAAACATATATACACTGCCTGAAGCAGAGGAGTTCACAGTGAACTCAACAAGCCAGGCAAACTATGTAGTATTGTATCTGTCAGGATCAGGAAGCATTGAATTCAGCATAGGTTCAAGTCTCTGGGGATCTGATGTGCTTGCAAACACAACGGTAAATGTGAATTCCAACCAGGTATGGTATAAAGTACCATTCTCTGCGGTAACCCTTACGGGAGGACAGGATTACTATCTCAATGTTTATCAGGTATCGGGGAATGTACAGTGGGGATACACATCATCTCCATCATCTGGCAGTTTCAACTATGTTCAGGATTACTATTTCAGCAGTGGACAGCTGGGGAATGATAATTCATATCCAAATATATTCACAATAGGGTATTCCGGATCATCAACACCATCAGTAACATATTCGGTAGCATTTGTACAGACAGGGTTGCCAAGCAATCTCTCATGGACAATATCTTTCTTAAATTACAACACATCTTCAGATATTAATGAAATAGTATTTTCTTCTGTACCTGATGGTACATACCCTTTCTTTATTTTTAATGTAAGCAATTATGTTCCTAACCCACAGAGTGGGATTATTAATGTAAGTGGAAGTAACATAACTGAACAGGTTCATTTTTTTATGCTAAACAATTCTCAAAATTTTAATAATTCTAATAACTCCGTAAATAATACAAATCCCATTAATGGAGGAAATAACACCGGAACCAATCAGACAAATTCTTCTGGATCCCCACAACCGTTAGGTTCCGGTGTTGTTTTACCCTATCTGTATCCTGATTATTCGGGATATCAGAATGATCTTCAGACATATAGTAATGTTTTAAATGGATTGCAGTATGAGGCATACAATCTCAACAGCAACGGCATGATCAATTATTTTGGTGATGGTGGCGTTACATCCACATTGCTGAATCTTAACATTCATGCATATCCTATGATAGTCAATGATTACAGCATTTCAAACGTTGAAAATTTGATTGATAATCAAAATGTTCAGCAGCAGTTCATACAGACTGCGGTGAGTTATGCATTGAATAACGGTTATTCCGGTTATTCAATAGATTTTGAACCTCCTAGCAATGCAGATTTTTCACAAACAGACAGTTATAATTTTATATTATTCCTGAATAATTTTGCAAGTGCACTTCATAACAATGGATTGAAATTACTGGTAGCTATAGATCCCGCCTATAATGGTATTCCAAATTCTGAATTATTTTACTATTTCTACCATCCTGTTATGAAAATAGATGTGGATCTTGTTGAAGATATGGCCTATGAGGGATATTTCAGTGGTTCAATAAGTTTCCAGAGTGCTGTTAATTCACTTGTGTCTGCCACGGGATCATACCTTTCATTGAGTCAATTGGCAATAATATTATCAACAACTAATCCAAATACAAATTCATACTTTACAGAAAGCCAGATGTGGGAGAGGATAAATTATACAGAACAGTCTGGCATATCAGCAATATCTGTCTGGTCAATGGATCAGTCTGGAGGTTTTCCATCTTCTCAGAATCTCTGGAATCTTCTTGAAATGTTCAAGGGATCAACAAATTCATCTTTTTCATCCCCACAGCCTGGAAATGGAAATAATACAAACAATACCAGCGGTACGAATCCTGTAAATCAGACAAACAATAACACTGCTAACAACACATCATTTGTCTTCAATGATCAGATTGAAGTATCATGGTCTGCAATTAATGTAAGGGATGGCCCAGGACTCTCATATTCAATAATAGGAACAGAGTATCAGGGTTCTCAGGGCATCATAATGTTTGGAAACCCTGTTGAAAATGATGGATATCTCTGGGTTCCAGTACTTTACAATGATGGTACAATGGGATGGTCAGCATCCGAAGGGTTAACACTGATCGGAACAGCTAATTATTATTATGAATACGATAACTTCTGGCCAGGTTCAGAAGTTTATGTAAATGTATCTTCCCTCAATGTTCGTTCCGGACCCGGGTTGTCATATACGATTCTGACACAGGAAAATTACGGTCAGAGCGGCGTAATAGAATTCGGCCAGATGGTAGATAATAATGGATATATCTGGGTTCCAGTATTGTATTCAGACAATATTATAGGTTGGTCTGCATTGAATTACCTTTTACCCTATAATGTTACATATTCAGATACTCCAACCCAAGGGTATTACTACGTTGTTAATCCCGGTGATAATCTGTGGAACATATCAATGGAAGCATATGGCGATGGAAGTCTTTATACATACATAATGGATGCAAATGGACTGACCAATACTACAATATATGTTGGAGAGGTATTGTACATACCCGTTATGGAATAAAATTTTTTTAAAAATATCTTTTTTCATTTTTTATCGATTTTAAATATACATGGGATTGAATTCTGTATAAACGAAATCATTATATATGGGTGAAGTATTAAGAGATAATACCTTTCAGGTTAACGGCGAGGTTCTTGATAATACAGCCTGGGGCTGTAAAATGAAAGGACCTGTTCCTAACCTGGTAAACATGAAGGTCTGAAAAAAACTCAGGAACTTTCAGATCGGATATAGGTGAAGAGGAGTGAAACCTGGAATCTTTACTTTAATATTACCATATTCCCCAAACACCGGTTGATCCTGCCGGAGGCCACTGCTATCGGTTTCCGACT